>NZ_JBIAFO010000046.1:0-2495 GCF_042869355.1 Streptomyces sp. NPDC007088 | reverse complement strand
AACACAGTGGACGCGAGCAACTGAGGACAAGCCCTCGGCCTATTAGTACCGGTCAACTCCACCCCTCACAGGGCTTCCATATCCGGCCTATCAACCCAGTCGTCTACTGGGAGCCTTACCCTCTCAAGGAGGTGGGAACACTCATCTCGAAGCAGGCTTCCCGCTTAGATGCTTTCAGCGGTTATCCCTCCCGAACGTAGCCAACCAGCCATGCCCTTGGCAGAACAACTGGCACACCAGAGGTTCGTCCGTCCCGGTCCTCTCGTACTAGGGACAGCCCTTCTCAATGTTCCAACGCGCACAGCGGATAGGGACCGAACTGTCTCACGACGTTCTAAACCCAGCTCGCGTACCGCTTTAATGGGCGAACAGCCCAACCCTTGGGACCGACTCCAGCCCCAGGATGCGACGAGCCGACATCGAGGTGCCAAACCATCCCGTCGATATGGACTCTTGGGGAAGATCAGCCTGTTATCCCCGGGGTACCTTTTATCCGTTGAGCGACGGCGCTTCCACAAGCCACCGCCGGATCACTAGTCCCGACTTTCGTCCCTGCTCGACCCGTCGGTCTCACAGTCAAGCTCCCTTGTGCACTTACACTCAACACCTGATTACCAACCAGGCTGAGGGAACCTTTGGGCGCCTCCGTTACTCTTTAGGAGGCAACCGCCCCAGTTAAACTACCCATCAGACACTGTCCCTGATCCGGATCACGGACCCAGGTTAGACATCCAGCACGACCAGAGTGGTATTTCAACGACGACTCCACAACCACTGGCGTGGCCGCTTCACAGTCTCCCACCTATCCTACACAAGCCGAACCGAACACCAATATCAAACTGTAGTAAAGGTCCCGGGGTCTTTCCGTCCTGCTGCGCGAAACGAGCATCTTTACTCGTAGTGCAATTTCACCGGGCCTATGGTTGAGACAGTCGAGAAGTCGTTACGCCATTCGTGCAGGTCGGAACTTACCCGACAAGGAATTTCGCTACCTTAGGATGGTTATAGTTACCACCGCCGTTTACTGGCGCTTAAGTTCTCAGCTTCGCCACACCGAAATGTGACTAACCGGTCCCCTTAACGTTCCAGCACCGGGCAGGCGTCAGTCCGTATACATCGCCTTACGGCTTCGCACGGACCTGTGTTTTTAGTAAACAGTCGCTTCTCGCTGGTCTCTGCGGCCACCCCCAGCTCACCGAGTAAATCGGATCACCAGAAATGGCCCCCCTTCTCCCGAAGTTACGGGGGCATTTTGCCGAGTTCCTTAACCATAGTTCACCCGAACGCCTCGGTATTCTCTACCTGACCACCTGAGTCGGTTTAGGGTACGGGCCGCCATACAACTCGCTAGAGGCTTTTCTCGACAGCATAGGATCATCCACTTCACCACAATCGGCTCGGCATCAGGTCTCAGCCTTATGTGCGACGGATTTACCTACCACACGGCCTACACCCTTACCCCGGGACAACCACCGCCCGGGATGGACTACCTTCCTGCGTCACCCCATCACTCACCTACTACCAGCTCGGGCCACCGGCTCCACCACTTTCCATTCCCCGAAGGGTCCGGAACGGCTTCACGGGCTTAGCATCACTGGATTCAATGTTTGACGCTGTACAGCGGGTACCGGAATATCAACCGGTTATCCATCGACTACGCCTGTCGGCCTCGCCTTAGGTCCCGACTTACCCTGGGCAGATCAGCTTGACCCAGGAACCCTTAGTCAATCGGCGCACACGTTTCTCACGTGTGTATCGCTACTCATGCCTGCATTCTCACTCGTGAACCGTCCACCACTCGCTTACGCGGCAGCTTCACCCGGCACACGACGCTCCCCTACCCATCACAGTCCCCGTTGGGGGTATGTACTGCAATGACACGACTTCGGCGGTACGCTTGAGCCCCGCTACATTGTCGGCGCGGAATCACTAGACCAGTGAGCTATTACGCACTCTTTCAAGGGTGGCTGCTTCTAAGCCAACCTCCTGGTTGTCTCTGCGACTCCACATCCTTTCCCACTTAGCGTACGCTTAGGGGCCTTAGTCGATGCTCTGGGCTGTTTCCCTCTCGACCATGGAGCTTATCCCCCACAGTCTCACTGCCGCGCTCTCACTTACCGGCATTCGGAGTTTGGCTAAGGTCAGTAACCCGGTAGGGCCCATCGCCTATCCAGTGCTCTACCTCCGGCAAGAAACACACGACGCTGCACCTAAATGCATTTCGGGGAGAACCAGCTATCACGGAGTTTGATTGGCCTTTCACCCCTAACCACAGGTCATCCCCCAGGTTTTCAACCCTGGTGGGTTCGGTCCTCCACGACCTCTTACAGCCGCTTCAACCTGCCCATGGCTAGATCACTCCGCTTCGGGTCTTGAGCGCGCTACTAAACCGCCCTATTCGGACTCGCTTTCGCTACGGCTTCCCCACACGGGTTAACCTCGCAACACACCGCAAACTCGCAGGCTCATTCTTCAAAAGGCACGCAGTCACGAGA
>NZ_JBIAFO010000045.1:0-3191 GCF_042869355.1 Streptomyces sp. NPDC007088 | reverse complement strand
GCCGCGTTGCCGAAACGCCCGAATCGCTCCGCGATGAGGGCGCTCCGGCGCCTTGCGATGCACCACATCTGACGCCGCGCGCTGATCCACCAGGGGTTACGGGACAGCCCTTAGGGCCTGTGTCGAAAGTGGCGTAGCGATATCGGGGCGGCGCAAGAGTGCTGGTCTAAACCTGTTGACGGGGGTGCGTGTCGGTCGGTACTCCTGTGTGCGCTATGACGCGACCAACGGACTCCCCCGAACTCTCGCCCCTTCTACCGGAGATCGCCGCGGCGGACGACGACAGCGGGCTGTTCTCGCGGCCCTATGTGGCTGCCAGTGTCACCTTTCTCGCGACCATGTTCTTGACCGGTTTCGCGGCGCTCGCGGTTGTGCCCACCTTGCCGACGGCTGCCGAGGCGCTCGATGGGGTGGCGCTCTTTCCGCTTGTGGCGGGGTGTTTCGTGGCGGCGGGGATGTTCGGTGGGGTGCTCGGCGGGCACTGGGCGGATGTCTCCGGGGCCAGGCGGCCGCTCGCGGCGGGCATGGTGCTGACCGTGCTGACCTTGCTCGTGGCCGCGAGCAGTACGTCGATCTGGCAGCTGGCGGCCGGGCGGTTCCTGGACGGGCTCGCGGCCGGGATGGTCGCCGTATCGGTCAACACCGCGATCGGTGAGGCGTATCCGGAGCGGTTGCAGCCCCGGGCGCTGGCGTTGATGAGCGCAGGCTGGATCGTGCCGTCGCTCGCCGGGCCGCCGCTGGCCGGACTGGTGACCGAGACGTGGTCGTGGCGTGCCGTGTTCTACGGCTTGGCCGCGCTGACCCTGGTGCCGTCGCTCGCGATGATCGTCGTGCTGCGGGGCCGGGCTTGGTCCGACGACCGGCCCCGCGAGACGACAGCGCGGCCCGCGCTCCTCGTCACGCTCGCGGTGAGCGTGGGCGCAGCGCTCGGCCAGTACGGGGTGTCCGGGTGGAACGTGCGGCACGCGGTGCTCGCCGGGGCCGGGGCTGTGCTCCTCGTGGCGCTCGCCCCGCGACTGCTGCCTGTCGGGACCTGGCGGTCCGCGTCCGGGCTGCCCGCCACCGTGCTGCTAAGGGGCTTGAGTTCGGGCGTGTTCTTCACGCTGGAGGCGTTCGTGCCGCTGATGCTCGTCGCCGAGCGGAAGGTGGACGCGGTCGTGATCGGCTTGGTGTTCACCAGCGCCGCGGTGGTGTGGGCGGCGGGTTCGTGGGTGCAGGGGCGATGGCTGGACGGGTGGCCCCGGCACCGGCTGGTTGGCGTCGGCGCCGGGGTGCAGACGGCGGCGGTCGCAGTGGCGATCGCGGGGACGCTGCCCGGGGTGCCCGCGCTCGTCGGCGCCGCTGCGATGCCGCTGGCTGCGGTCGGCATGGGAATGATGGCGCCCGCGCTCACCGTGCTCTCGCTGGCGCACAGTGGCCCTGGGCGGCAGGGGCAGGCGAGCGGGGCAATGCAGACCAGCCAGAACCTCGGCCAGATCGCGGTCTTGGGCCTGGCCACTGCCGTCCTCAATGTCTCCCTGGCCTTCAAAGCGCCCCACCTGGCTTGCTACGGCGTGGCGTTCGGGGCACTGCTCGTACCGGGGGTGTTGCCACTTGTGTTGGGTGGACGGACGCGGTTGGAAGTGCTCTAGGTTGCCTATGAGTGCGGGGGAGAGAGAGCCGCCGATACGTCAGACAGGTCGAGCTGAAGGCTGCGGTCCGGCCTGGCGGCGGTGGGTGCCGGATCAGTTCGGCAGTTGAATTCGGCGACTGGATCGCTGGGCGATCGGCGGCGGAATTGGCCGAGCCGGTCACCTTCGTGGTTGGCGTGGACGGTGCGCTTCGGGTGGCGCCTCGACGGAGCGAGCACGTGGCCTGCGCCGGCGGAGCCATGGTCTTGAGTGCCGACGAGATCAGTTTTGTGCGAGGCGGACCGGTGGGGCCGTGAGCGAGGTCAGCAATCAGTCCACCGGGTATTGCCCCGACATCGGCTTCTGGTCGGAAGTCGCTCGTGCTCTGGACGAGGTAGGGCTCGAACGACCCTCCGGTTTCACTCACGAGGTGTTGTTCCGCCCTTGTCCTGGCTGCCAGGAGCACAACATCGTGCGCGAGGACGACTTCGCCTGCGTCTTCTGCGGCAGCGGTCTGCCGGAGACGTGGAATGTGGATCCCGCCGCGTAAGGGCCGAGGGTCACAACCACTCGTTCATGGCCGCGACGAGGACGGTCGCCTCGTAGCGGACCGCGAGCTTGTCATATCGCGTGGCGACGGCGCGGTTTCTCTTGAGGCGGTTGATCCCGCACTCCACCGCATGACGCTCGCGGTAGTCGAGCGGGTCGAAGCGCGGTGGCCGGCCACCGCGGGATCCGAGCCTTCTGCGTTTGCGCACCTGGGCAGCCTTGTCGGGGATGGTGCAGCGGATCCCGCGGCGGCGCAGGTAGGCACGATTCTCGCGGGAGGCATACGCCTTGTCCGCGCGGACCCGGTCGGGTCGGACACGCGGCCGGCCCAACCCGATGCGCGGCACGCGGACCTTCTCCAGGACGTGTTCGAACTGCGGCGAGTCGCCGCGCTGTCCAGCCGTGACCACGATCGACATGGGCTTCTGACCTTGCTCGGCAGCCAAATGCAGCTTGGTCGTAAACCCGCCGCGCGAGCGGCCCAGTCCGTGATCTCCGGGCTCGGTGAATACGCCGCCTGGTGGTTCCTTCTGCAGGTCGCCCTGCTTGCGGGCCCCGGCCGCGTGCTGGTGGGCGCGGCACACTGTGGAGTCGATGCTCAGGTCCCACGTGATCGCGCCTTTCGCGTCAGACAGGGCCTGGAACCGGGTGAGGATGCGATGCCAGATGCCCGCTCGCTGCCATCGGCGGAACAGGTCGTAGACCCGGCCCCACGGTCCGTACTCGACGGGCACGTCCCGCCACGGAACACCGGTCCGAACCCTGAACCGTATGCCGTCGATCAGCCGTCGCCGATGCCAGGCCGGTGGCCGCCCCGCCCTGGTGCCCCTGGGCAACAACGGTTCCAGGACTGCCCACTGCTCGTCCGTGAGATCTCCCCGCCCCATGAACCGTGATCATTCACAGCCCAAGTTCCACTTTCGATATACGCCCTAGCTGTTCTGTCCACGGAGGTTGGGTGCGGTGACAGCGATCACCATCTGGGGATCTTGAACGAGTGAGGGCCTTCCGGGTTCGGTGTGGATTGCGACG
>NZ_JBIAFO010000044.1:0-5017 GCF_042869355.1 Streptomyces sp. NPDC007088 | reverse complement strand
GTCACGTCTGGCTGGCCGCCGGCGTTCTCGTCGCCGCCGGGCTGGTGGATCGCGACGAGTCCGGCTTCCGCCAGGTCGGCGACGAGGATCCGGGCCACGCCGAGGGGAATGGAGAGAAGAGCCGAGATCTCGGCGACTGACTTGATCTCCCGGCACAGATTGCAGATCCGCTGATGCTCGGGCAGTTGCCCCTGCATCTGCGAAGGCTGAGCGGTGGTGCTGACCAACGCCTCGATGGCGAGCTGGTAACGGGGCCTGGTGCGGCCACCCGTCATCGCGTACGGCCGCACCAGCGGGCTCGGCGCCGGCCCGGCGTCGCGGCCCCGAGCGGGCGCCGCGGGCCGGGAGGGCCGCTCGGGCTGGGCGTACGGCCGCTGCTGTCCCGGGTGCGGGTACGGGTACGCGTCATAGGGGCCGGGCTGCTGCCCGTCGCCCTGCCGCCCGTCCCCCTGCCGGCCGTACGCGGCCTGGTCGTACTGCTGGTGTCCGTGCTGCTGCTGTCCGTACTGCGGCTGCCCGTAGGACGGGGTTTCCCGGTGACCGCGCGAGGGAGAACCGTGCCGGCCCGAAGGACCGTCACCCTGGCTCACGCCCTGGCCGTAGGACCAGTCTGCCGGTGAACCACTGGGGGGCGTCGTCACGTCTTCCTCCTCCTGCTGTCCGGGCGCCGTCGTGGTGGAGCCGCGTTCCGAAACCTTAAAGCCCCGGGACCCGAAAACGCACTGCTTGTCTGTTAGTTGAGAAGGCTGCCCTGGAGTTCCGCCCGCAGATCCGGCGTCAGGACGCTGCCCGCGCGGTCCACCAGCAGCGCCATCTCGTATCCCACCAGGCCGATGTCGGCCTCCGGATGGGCGAGTACGGCCAGGGAGGAGCCGTCGGAGACCGACATGATGAAGAGGAAGCCGCGCTCCATCTCCACGACCGTCTGGTTGACGGTGCCGCCCTCGAAGATCCGGGACGCCCCCGCGGTCAGCGAGGTCAGGCCGGAGGCCACGGCCGCGAGCTGGTCGGCGCGGTCACGCGGGAAACCTTCGGACATCGCGAGGAGAAGTCCGTCGGCGGAGACCACCACCGTGTGCGACACCCCGGGGGTGTTGTCCACGAAATTGGTGATCAACCAGTTCAGGTTCTGTGCCGCCTGGCTCATCGGGCTCACACTAACGCTCCTGGTCGTAGGTGCTGTCGGGACCGGAGTCCCGACCGTTCGTGCCATTCGTGTCGCTACCCGCGGTGCGACCTCGTTCAACTCCCCGGCGCAGCTTGCTCAGCCTGCCCCGGACCTCCTCGGGATCGCGGGAGACCTGGGGGCCACCCCGCGGGCTCGGTTCAGCGGCGCCCTCGACCAGATTGGCCCTGGGCACCCGCCGCGGCAGACCGGAGGGGGTGATCCCGCCGGCCGCGGGCCGCCGCAGCCGATCGGCGCGCTGAGCACGCTCCTCGTTGGCCGAAGAGGCCGAGGGAGCCGAGGGTTCCTCAGCGGCTGTGGACCGCGGCTCCCGCCACTGCCCGGCGTCCCGCTCCACCGCCGCCCCGGAATCCTGCCACTCCTGACGAGACGTCAACTCACCGGCCCCGGCAGCGGACCCGCGACGGGGGAGCCCCGCCCCGGTCACCTCGTGGGCGGAACTCGGTGCAGGGCCCTGCTGGTCGAAGCCTACGCGTTCGGGCTGCTCCACGGGAGCGCCCGGAGCAGATTCCGTAGCGGAAAGGCCCTGGTCGGAGAAGGGGACCGGATATGTGTTCGGTTCGTCCCAGCCGTTCTGGCCGCCCTGCGGGGTGCCGGGCTCCCGCCCGTTCGTCCCGTACGCCTCGTACGACGCCCCGGGCGCGTACTGACCCTGCTGTTCCTGGCCCGGGTACGCGGACTGGTCCGCGGCGCCCGGTTCCTGGACGGGGGCGTAGCCCTGCTGGGCCGCGAGGTCGTAGCCCTGAGGGTCCGTGCCGTACCCGGAGGGCGTTCCGTAGGGGGTCCCGGGGCCGGGGTAGCCGGCCTGGTCGCTCTCGTAGTGCGCCTGGGGTTCCCCGTAGCCGGCCGGCTTCCCGTTCTCGTACCCGGCGGGCGGCTCGTAGCCGGCCTGCCCGCCCGCGTACGCCTGACCGGAGCCGCCGTCGAAGGGCGCGGCGCCCTCGAAGGGCGGCCGCCCCTCGGCGGCGGCGACCTCGTCCCGGAACAGCGGGCGTTCGTCCGGGCCCTGGTGGGTCTGTGCCTCCAGGGCCGCGCGGCGCTCCTCGCGCAGCAGCGAACGGCCCACCGGGTCGAGCTCCGGCGCGGACTCGGAGTGCCGGGCGCCGTAGCGGGTGTCGTCGAAACCGAGTTCGGCGGCGGTACGCAGCGCAGGCTGCGCCTCGACCGCGGGCTGCTCGGGGCCGGGCTGGGCCGGGATCATGGAGGAGACGGTGAACTCGGAGTCGGCCGGGGGCCGGCCGCCACCACCGCCGTGGGTGATGTTCTCCGGCAGCATGACCAGCGAGGTGGTGCCCGCCTGCTCGCCCGAGGGGCGCAGCTGGACCCGGATGCCGTGCCGGTCGGAGAGCCGGCCGACCACGAACAGGCCCATACGCTGCGAGATCGTCGCGTCGACCGTCGGCGGATTGGCCAGCTTGTGGTTGATGTCGGCGAAGTCCTCGGCCGTCAGCCCGATGCCCTTGTCGTGGATCTCGATCATGATCCGGCCGTCCGGCATCCGGGTCGCGGTGACCCGGACCTTGGTCTGCGGCGAGGAGAAGGTCGTCGCGTTCTCCAGCAGCTCCGACAGCAGGTGCACGAGGTCGGTCACCGAGCGGCCGTGGATCTCCGCCTCGGGGACGCCCGACAGTTCGATGCGCTCGTACTGCTCGACCTCGGAGGAGGCGGCGCGCAGGACGTCGACCAGCGGGACCGGCTGGTCCCAGCGCCGGCCAGGCTCCTCACCGGCGAGGACCAGCAGGTTCTCACCGTTGCGGCGCATACGCGTCGCGAGGTGGTCGAGCTTGAAGAGGTTCTCCAGCTGCTCCGGCTCGGCCTCGTTGTTCTCCAGGTCGGTGATCAGGGTCAGCTGGCCCTCGATCAACGACTGGTTGCGGCGCGAGAGGTTGGTGAATATCGCGTTGATGTTGCCCCGCAGCATGGCCTGCTCGGCGGCCAGCCGTATGGCCTCGCGGTGCACTTGGTCGAAGGCGCGGGCCACCTCGCCGATCTCGTCGGTCGAGGTGATCGGGATGGGCCGCACGCGGGTGTCGACCCGGCCCGGATCGGTACGTGAGAGCTGGTCGACCAGCAGCGGCAGACGCTGTTCCGCTATTCCGAAGGCCTCGGTGCGCAGGCGCCGCATCGACTTGCTCATCTGACGGGCCATCATGCCGGCGACCAGGAAGGCGAGCAGCAGAGCCGCGACCACGGCGCCGGCGGTGATGAAGGTGTCCCGTTTCGCGTCGTCGGCGATACGCGCGGCCTCGCTCACGGCCTTCTTCGTGAGATCGGACTCGATGGTGCGGTAGGCGTCGAAGCGCGCGGTCGTCGTCGCCCACCAGCTCTGCGGGGTGACGCCCTCGGCGGTGAGTGTCCGCTGCGTCGCGCCGGGGGAGACGAGCAGGGAGACCATCGTCTCCTGGCCCGGCGGGGCGACGTAGGTCCTCCCGGCCTCCTTGGCCTTGACGGCGGCGCGGGCGTTGGCCCTCTTGCCCTCCTCGGCGAGCCTCTTCATCGCCTTGTCGAGCGTCGCCGCGTCCTTCGCGGTCCCGCCGGAGGTGTACTCCTTGACGGCGATCCCCTCCAGGTACGCGTACGAGGAGAGGGCGACGCGCTGCTTGGTGGCGTCGTCCGTACCGGGGCCTGGCTTGACCCACAGGTGCATGCCGATGGAGCGCTGGAGGGACAGCGCCGACTTGGAGAGGGAGATCGCGTAGGCAGTGCGGCCGTAGCTGGTGATGTTGTCGGTGCCCAGGCCGAGTTCGTTGGCCACCTCCATCAGCGGGTGCTGGATCTGGAGGTATCCCTCCTCGGTCCGCACCCCCGGGAGCTTGCCGGTGAAGGCCGCCTTGCGCAGCGGGCCGAGTCGCGGCTCGACCTCGCGGAAGTCGGCCAGTCGCCGGTTGAGGTGGCCGGTGTGCGGCACATCGCCCGCCGCCGCCCTGAACCTGGCGGCGGCGGAGTCGGTCGCGGCACGCGCCTTGGCCACCGCCGCGTTCTCGCGGTCGCCCTTCAGCAGCGGCTGGACGCTGACGTCGCGCTCCTCGGACAGCAGGTTGCCGTAGACCGCCGCGGCCTGCACCAGGCGCGCGACGCGCTTGGCGTCCTCCGCCTCCTGCCAGGTGTCGATCGACCCCTTGACCTGGAACCCCCCCATGACCAGTCCGACGATCACGGGTATGAGCAGGATCGCGTTCAGCCGCGTCGGCACCCGCCAGTTGCGGGGGGACATCCGGCTGCCGCGGGGGGAGGGGGAGGCGGGTTCCCCAGCCTCCGGAACCTCTCGTGGCAGGCCGGTGCCCCGCGTCGGCGGGGTGAAGTTCCCCCGCGCCCGCGGCGCCGGGCCGGAGCCCTTCGTGCTACGCCTCACTCGACCAACAACCTCTCGGCCCCGGCATCCGCATGCGTGATGCCGCTGTCGTCTCCGGCCCTTGCTACTGGGCAGTTCAGCGATTTCAGCACGGTGGACTGCGCTCCACCAAACGTCGGGGCCCGAGGGCACGGCTGTGGACCCGGTGACGATAAACCGGGCATAAAGAACGAGCCCCGGCAAAAGACGGGGCCCGTATGAGCGCAGCGGCGTCGGGCGAGCGCTGCGCGTGGCGGAGCGAAGGTAATTCACTGCCGAAACGTTATGAACTCACCGGCGGACCGTGGCCAACGACACAGTCCGCCGGTGAGACCGCGAGCAACTGCCGCGCGGCCGACGTTACTTGATCAACACAGTGCGCGCATCGCGTGAGGACCTCACTTGAGGCGTGCCATGAGGGCGTGTTCGACGAGGGTGATGAGGGCTGATTTGGCGTCGGCGCGGTGGCGGGCGTCGGTGGTGATGATGGGGGTGTCGGG
>NZ_JBIAFO010000043.1:0-9356 GCF_042869355.1 Streptomyces sp. NPDC007088 | reverse complement strand
CCACCAGACAACGACAGAAGATCCGCCACCCCCGACACATCCCCCCGCTCCACCACATCCCAGAACGCCTCATCCACCGCGCCCCGCACACCCACAGTGGACTCACGCACCTCCGACTGGGCCGGCCGCACCCAGTACCGCTCCCGCTGGAAGGCGTACGTAGGCAACTCCGGCAGGTACGTGCTCTGTCCGGCGGCCTGGCCGAGGACGGCGGTCCAGTCGACGGGCACGCCCCTGACCCAGGCGGAGGCCGCCAGGGTCAGGACGCCTTCGGTCTCCCCGCTTCGCGAGCTGAGCGCCGACACGAAGGAACTGCGGACGGAGTCATCGTCCGACAGGCACTGCTCGCCCATGGTCGACAGCACGTGATCGGGGCCGAGTTCCAGGTATGTCGTCACGTCCAGTCCGGCAAGATGCGTGATGCCGTCCCCGAAGCGCACCGCCTCACGCACATGGCGCACCCAGTACCCCGGATCACGCAACATCTCCGCCGACGCCACCGCACCCGTCACATTCGACACCACCGGCAACCCCGGAACACCGAACGACAACCCCTCAACCACACGCCGGAACTCCTCCAGCATCGGCTCCATCAACGGCGAATGAAACGCGTGCGACACCCGCAGACGACGCACCCGGCGCCCCTCCGCACGCCACTCCCGCTCCAGCTCCGCCACCACCGCCTCAGCACCCGAAACCACCACCGAGGACGGACCGTTGACCGCCGCCACACTCACAACACCCTCGTACCGCGCCAGCAACGGCAACACCTCGGCCTCAGCAGCCCGCACCGACACCATCGCCCCGCCCGCCGGCAACGCCTGCATCAAACGCCCACGCGCCGCCACCAGCACACACGCGTCCTCCAACGACCACACCCCAGCGACATAAGCCGCCACCACCTCACCAATCGAATGCCCCGCCACCACATCCGGCCGCACACCCCACGACGACACCAGACGGAACAACGCCACCTCAACCGCAAACAAACCACACTGCGCGAACAACGTCGCATCCAACGCCTCGGCGTCAGCGTCGGTGTCAGTCTCGTCACGGCCGAAGACCACATCACGCAACGAACAGCCCAACAACCCGTCGAACTGCCCACACACCTCATCGAAAGCCGCGGCGAACACCGGGAAAGCGCCGTACAACTCACGCCCCATCCCCACCCGCTGACTGCCCTGACCCGAGAACAACAACGCCAGCTTCCCCGACGCCACCTGCCCCCGCACCACACCCGCAACCGGCTCACCCGCCACCACAGCGGACAACCCAGCCCCGAAACCAGCCACATCACCCGCCAGCACCACAGCACGATGCTCAAACACCGACCGGCCCGACACCAGAGCAGACCCGACCTCCACCGGCGACAAGCCCGGCCGCTCGGCCACGAACGACGCCAGCCGACCCGCCTGCGCCTCCAACGCCACCCCGGACCGACCCGACACCACCCACGGCACCACCGACAACGACGACACCGGAACCGGACCCGAACCCGGCTCCGCCGCGTCACGGACCTCCACCGCGCCGGAAACCTCAGGCGCCTGCTCCAGCACCACATGCGCGTTCGTCCCACTGATCCCGAAGGAGGAGACACCCGCCCGACGAGGACGGTCACTCTCAGGCCAGGCCATCGACTCCGTCAACAGCTCAACAGCACCCTCGGACCAGTCCACATGCGAAGACGGCTCATCCACGTGCAGGGTGCGCGGCAGCACACCATGCCGCATCGCCAGCACCATCTTGATGATCCCGGCGACCCCGGCCGCCGCCTGCGTGTGCCCGATGTTCGACTTCACCGAGCCCAGCCACAACGGCCGGTCCTCAGGACGGTCCTGCCCGTACGTCGCGAGCAGCGCCTGCGCCTCGATGGGGTCACCCAGCCGCGTACCCGTCCCGTGCGCCTCGACCGCGTCCACCTCAGCCGCCGAAAGACCCGCACTCTCCAACGCCGCCCGAATCACCCGCTGCTGCGACGGACCATTCGGCGCGGACAGGCCGTTACTCGCGCCGTCCTGGTTCAGGGCGGAGCCCCGGACCACGGCGAGTACCGGATGTCCGTTGCGCCGTGCGTCGGACAGTCGTTCCAGCAGCAGCATGCCGACGCCTTCGGCCCAGCCGGTGCCGTCCGCGGCGGCCGCGAAGGGCTTGCAGCGTCCGTCCGGCGCGAGGCCCCGCTGCCGACTGAACTCGACGAAGGCACCCGGGCTCGCCATGACCGTCGCTCCACCCGCCAGGGCCATCGAGCACTCGCCCTGCCGCAGTGCGTGGGACGCCCAGTGCAGCGCCACCAGCGAGGACGAGCACGCGGTGTCCACCGTCACCGCGGGACCCTCGAAGCCGAACGTGTAGGAGATACGGCCCGAGGCGACGCTGCCCGCGTTGCCCGTCATCAGGTATCCCTCCGAGGCCTCCCCGGCCTGCTGCACCACGTCCCCGTAGTCGTGGTACGTGAGTCCGCAGAACACGCCGGTCTGGCTTCCGCGGACGGAAGCCGGGTCGATCCCGGCCCGCTCCAGTGCCTCCCAGGACGTCTCCAGGAGCAGCCGCTGCTGCGGGTCCATCGCCAGCGCCTCACGCGGCGAGATCCCGAAGAACGCCGGATCGAACTCCCCCGCCTCGTACAGGAACCCACCCTCACGGGCATATGCGGTGCCCTTGTGATCCGGGTCCGGGTGATAGAGCGCCTCCAGATCCCAGCCACGGTCGGTGGGCAGGCCGGACACCGCGTCCCCGTCGTTGACCAGCAGCCGCCACAGGTCCTCGGGGGTACGGACATCGCCCGGGAAACGGCAGGCCATTCCGACGATGGCGATCAGGTCGTCGTCGGTGGCTCCCCGCGCCGGCACCGCCTCCAGGTGCGAACCGGAGGTGGGCCGCTCGCTGTTCTCGTGGTCCGGACCCATCATCTCGCTGAGAATGTGGCGGGCCGCGGCAGTCGGGGTGGGGTAGTCGAAGACGAGCGTGGCCGAGAACCGGAGACCGGTCGCGGCGTTCAGCCGGTTACGCAGTTCCACCGCGGTGAGCGAGTCGAAGCCGAGGTCCTTGAACGCGCGCCCCACGGCGATCGTGTCCGCTTCCTTGTGGCCCAGGACGGCCGCCACGCTGTCTGTCACCAGCTCAAGCACGGCCTCTTCCCGCTCCGCCGGCGCGAGGCCGGAGAGCCGCCGCTGGAGAGCCGGGGTGCCGCTGTCGTCGGCGGCCTCGACCACCCGGCGGGCCGGGGCCCCGATGAGCCGTCGCAGGATCGCGGGTACGGTCCCGGGGCGCGCGTGTTGCCGCAGTACCGCCACATCCATCCGGGTCGGCACGAGGAGGGAGTCCTCCATGGTGCCCGCGAGGTCGAACAGCGCGAGTCCTTCCTCGGCGGGCAACGGCGTCATCCCGAACCGGGCCATGCGGGCCATGTCGACCTCGCCCAGGTGACCGGTCATGTCACTGCGCTCGGCCCAGAAACCCCAGGCCAGCGAGATCGCGGGAAGGCCAAGTGCCCGGCGGTGCGCCGCCAGGGCGTCGAGGAACATGTTGGCCGCCGCGTAGTTGCCCTGGCCCGCGGCGCCGAAGGTCGCGGCCGCCGAGGAGAACAGTACGAACGCGGTGAGTCCCATCCCCGCGGTCAACTCGTGGAGATGCAGCGCGGCGTCGGTCTTGGGGCGCAGTACCGCGTCGAGCCGTTCAGGCGTCAGCGACTCCACCAGACCGTCGTCCAGCACACCCGCCGCGTGCACCACTCCACGCAGCGGACGGTCGGCGGGAACGCGGGCCAGCAGACCGGCCAGCGCCTCGCGGTCCGTCACGTCGCACGTCTCGAACACCACACTGGCGCCGTGTTCGGCCAGGTCGCGCTCAAGCTCCGCCGCTCCTGGTACGTCCCTGCCCCGGCGGGAGGCCAGTACCACGCTGCGGACCCCGTGGGCGGTCACGAGGTGTTTCGCCACCAGACGTCCCAGCACACCGCTGGCGCCGGTGATCAGCACGGACCCCTCGGGGTCCCACACGGTGGCCGATCCGGGCGTCTTCAGCGGCCCCGACACGACCGCGGGTCCCGAGGAACCCTCGTCAGCGATGTTCGCGACGGCGGAGTCCGGGAGAGAAGAGGGAACCAGGGAAGCGGGTGCCGTCGCCCTGACGAGGCGCGGGACGTACACCCGGCTTTCCCGTACGGCGATCTGCGGCTCGTCACCGGCGAGTACCGCCTCCAGCACCCCGGCCGGCACCCCCTCCTCGTCCAGATCCACCAGCACGAACCGGCCGGGATGTTCCGCCTGGGCCGACCGCACCAGACCCCACACCGCGGCCGCCGCCAAGTTCTCCACACCCTCACCGGAAGCGGCCGCCACCGCCCCCCGCGTCACCACCACCAACCGGGACCCGGCCAGACGCTCCTCCGCCAGCCACCCCTGCAACAACTCCAGCACCCGCCGCACCACCGACCGCACACCCGCCGGATCGACCCCACCACCAGCACCCTCAGCGTCGGAGGAGAAGAAGGGTGCCAGGACGACTCCAGGCACGCTCTCACCCGTCGGGTCACCAGGGGCCAGCACCTCGGGGACGCCGTCGTAGGGGACGAGGTTCGCGTCGGTGCGGCCGGTGCCGTCGTGCAGAAGAGCGCGAAGCGCCGTGGCACCGGGTCCGACAGCCGTCCAGCGGGGGCCGGCGTCAGCGGTGTCCCGAGGAGCGGAGGGCAGATCCGTCCACTCCACCCGGAACAACGACTTCTGCGGAATCAGGCCGTGACCGGCCACGTCGTCCGCCGTCACCGTCCTGGTCGTCACCGCGTCGGCTTCGGCCACGACCCGGCCCGCCTCGTCGGCCAGCAGCAGCGAGACGCCCTCCGGAGCCGCCGGCGAGAGACGCACGCGCAGCGTGGTCGCACCGGTGGCGTACAGGGACACATTGGTCCACTGATGCGGAAGCACCACCGAGTCGGCATCCGCGGCCGACAGGTTGCCCGCCGCGTGCAGGGAGGCGTCCAGCAGCGCCGGGTGCACACCGAAACCGCCGGCGTCCGCGCGCTGGGCTTCGTCCAAGGCCACCTCGGCGAAGACCTCCTGGCCCTTGCGCCAGGCTCGGCGCAGTCCGCGGAAAGCGGGGCCGTACACCACGCCGCCACTCGTCTCGGCGTCCGCGTACAGCCGCTCCACGTCGATCGGCTCGGCGTCCGCCGGCGGCCACTCGCGGAGACGGGGCGTCTCCGGCGCGGCCGGCATGCCCGCCGCGAAGAGACCGGTGGCGTGCCGGGCCCAGGCGGCGTCCGACGCGCCGTCCTCGATCCGCGAGTAGATCTCCACCGTCCGGTGCCCGGAATCGTCCGCTCCACCGACGACGAGCTGAAGCTGGACCGCTCCGGTGTCGGGGAGCACGAGCGGCGTCGACGGCGTCAGGTCCTTCAGCCGGCCACAGCCGACCGCGTCGCCCGCCCGCAGCGCCAACTCCACGAACACGGAGGCCGGCAGCATCGGCCTGCCGAACGGCGCGTGATCGGCGAGCCAGGGATGCGTCCGCAGCGAAAGCCGCCCCGTGAACAGGTGCCCGCCGGTCGCCGGAAGGGTGACGGCCGCGCCCAGCAGGGGGTGATCGGCGGCCGAGAGCCCGGCGGAGCTGACGTCACCCCGCACGGCGGCGGACGGTTCGATCCAGTAGCGCTGGTGCTGGAAGGCGTAGGTAGGCAGCTCGACACGGCGTGCGCCCGTCCCCTCGAACAGGGCGGCCCAGTCGACGGCCGCGCCACCGACGAAGGCCTCGGCGGCCGAGGTGAGGAAGCGCTCCAGGCCGCCCTCACCCCGGCGCAGAGAACCCACCGCCGTCACTGCGGTGTCGTGGGCCTCGGCGGTCTGCTCGATCCCCATCGTCAGCACCGGGTGAGCACTGGACTCCACGAACAGACGGAAACCGTCATCCAGCAGCGCGTCCACCGTCTCCGCGAAACGCACCGTCTGCCGCAGATTGCGATACCAGTAGCCGGCATCCAGAGCCGACGTGTCCAGCACTCCACCAGTCACCGTCGAATAGAACGGAACCGACGCGGTGCGCGGGGCGACATCCGCCAACTCCCGCGCCAGGACCGCCTCGATCTCCTCGACATGCGCACAGTGCGAGGCGTAGTCCACCGCCACCCGCCGCGCCCGCACCCCGTCCGCCTCACAGACGGCCAGCAGCTCGTCCAGGGCGTCCGCGTCGCCCGAGACCACCACCATGCCAGGGCCGTTCACGGCGGCCAGCGACAGCCGGCCCTCCCACCGGGCGAGCAGATCACCGATCGCGTCCTCGCCCTGGGAGACCGAGACCATGCCACCCCGACCGGACAGGACCTTGAGCGCCTTACTGCGCAGCGCGACCACCCGCGCCCCGTCCTGCAACGACAGAGCACCCGCCACACACGCGGCGGCGATCTCTCCCTGCGAGTGACCGACCACGGCGGACGGCACCACACCCATCGACCGCCACACCTCGGCCAACGACACCATCACAGCCCACAACACCGGCTGCACCACGTCGACTTCACCCAGCCACGCCTCGTCCTGGGAACCGCCCCGCAGGATCTCGGTCAACGACCAGTCCACAAACGGGGCCAACGCCGCACCGCACTCCGCCACCCGACCGGCGAACACCGCCGACGACTCCAGCAACCCCGCCGCCATACCCAGCCACTGCGAACCCTGACCCGGGAACACGAACGCCACACGGCCGTCATCCGCACCCGCCGCGACACCCCGGACGAGCCCCGGCACCTCCCCACCCTGCGCCAGGGCGGTCAGCCGCTCCACCAGGCCCTCGCGGTCGCTGCCCAGAACCACGGCCCTGTGCTCGAACACGGATCGTGCCGTCGCCAGGGAGTACCCGACGTCCGGCACTGTCGACGCCGGTCGTCCCTCCGCGAAGGACCGCAGCCGCTCGGCCTGCGCCCGCAACGCCGCCTCGGACTTGCCCGACACCACCCACGGAACCGTGACCGGTCGTGCCACCGCTTGCGAGGGCTCCACCTCGGCGCCGGGGCCGAAGCCCGGACCTGAATCCTCGGCGGAAGCCGCGGCCGGCGCCTGCTCAAGGATCACGTGCGCGTTCGTACCGCTCACCCCGAACGAAGAGATCCCCGCCCTGCGGGGCCGCCCGGCCTCGGGCCACGGCGTGGACTCCGTCAGCAGCCGCAGTGCGCCGGAGGACCAGTCGACGTGCGACGTGGGCTCATCCACGTTCGGCATCGCGGGCAGTACGCCGTGCCTCATCGCCAGCACCATCTTGATGATCCCGGCGACCCCGGCCGCGGCCTGCGTGTGCCCGATGTTCGACTTGATCGACCCCAGCCACAACGGCTGACCTTCCGGGCGGCCTTGCCCGTAGGTGGCCAGCAGCGCCTGCGCCTCGATCGGGTCGCCCAGCCGGGTCCCGGTACCGTGCGCCTCTACCGCGTCGACCTCGGCCGCCGACAGTCGCGCGCTCTCCAAGGCCGCCCTGATCACCCGCTGCTGCGAAGGACCGTTCGGCGCCGTCAGACCATTACTCGCACCGTCCTGATTGACCGCCGAACCCCGCACCACGGCCAGCACCTGATGTCCGTTGCGGCGGGCGTCCGACAACCGCTCCAGCAGGAGCAGACCGACACCCTCACCCCAGCCCGTACCGTCCGCGGCAGCCGCGAACGGCTTGCACCGGCCGTCCGCTGCCAGCCCACGCTGCCGGCTGAACTCGATGAAGCCACGCGGAGACACCATCAGCGAGACGCCGCCCACGATGGCGCGGCTGCATTCGCCCTGGCGCAGCGACTGTGCGGCCAGGTGCAGTGCCACCAGGGACGAGGAGCACGCGGTGTCCACGGTGACGGCCGGGCCTTCGAGGCCGAAGGTGTAGGAGATACGGCCCGAGACAACACTGGCCGCGTTACCGGTGGCGACGTATCCCTCGGATACCTCGGGCGCCTTGTCCACGAGGGAGACGTACTCCTGGCCGTTCGTGCCGATGAACACGCCCGTCCGGCTGCCCCGCACGGACTCGGGGTCGATGCCGGCTCGCTCCCAGAGTTCCCAGGCGGTCTCCAGGAGGAGTCGCTGCTGCGGGTCCATCGCCAGCGCCTCACGCGGCGAGATCCCGAAGAACTCGGCGTCGAATCCGCTGACCTCGGCAAGGAAGGCGCCTTCGCGCACATAGCTCTTCCCGGTCGCGTCGGGATCCGCGTCGTACAGGCCGTCGAGGTCCCACCCGCGGTCGGCCGGGAAGTCGGACACGGCGTCCCGGCCCGCGGAGAGCAGGTCCCACAGCTCTTCGGCGGACCCGGCGCCTCCGGGGAAGCGGCAGCTCATCGCCACGACGGCCATGGGATCGTCGTCAGCGGCCGTGCCCGGGAGTGAGGCGTCGGCTGCGCCCGCGCTGTCCTCGCTGTCCTCGCGCGAGCCGAGCAGTTCGGTGAGCAGGTGCTCGGCGAGTGCGGCCGGCGTGGGGTAGTCGAAGACCAGTGTCGCCGAGAGCCGCATGTCGGTGGCTTCGGTGAGCCTGTTGCGCAGATTCACCGCGGTCAGTGAGTCGAAGCCGATCTCCATGAACGCGCGGCCCGGCGCGATCGCCTCGGCTCCGGTGTGGCCGAGGACGGCGGCGACATGGGCGCGTACGAGTTCGAGCACGACCCGTTGCCGTTCGGCCGGCGGCAGTCCTTCCAGCTTGCGCACCAAGGCGGAGGCCCCTTGGACAGGAGCGTCTTCCGTGGCCCCCTCCGCCGCGGCCGCCGACTGGTCGGCTTCCAGTATTCCGCCGAGCATGCGGGACAACTGCCGGGCTTCGAAGGTACCGGCGAAGCGCTTCCAGTCGGCGTCGACGACCGCGACTGCCGTGTCGTCCAGGACGAGTGCCCTCTCCAGAGCGCTCACCGCCAGTTCCGGGTCCATCGGGAGCATGCCGGTACGCCGGAGCGTGCGGCCCACTTCGGCGCTGCTGACCGCCATGCCGTCGTCGGCCCAGGGCCCCCACGCGATCGACGTCGCCGGCAACCCCTCACTACGCCGCAACTCCGCCAACGCATCCAGATACGCGTTCGCCGCCGCGTAATTCGCCTGCCCCGCACCCCCCACCGTCGCCGAGAACGACGAGAACAACACAAACGCCGACAACCCCATACCCCGCGTCAACTCATGCAAATGCCAAGCACCCTCAGCCTTCGCACGCAACACCCCCTCAAACCGCTCCACCGACAACCCATCCAGCACACCATCATCCAAAACACCCGCCGCATGCACCACCGCCGACAACGGAACACCCACCGGCAAACCAGCCAACAACCCCTCAACCGACGCACGATCCCCCACATCACACGCCACCACAGAAACCCCCACACCACCCCCCTCCAACTCAGCCCGCAACCC
>NZ_JBIAFO010000042.1:0-17046 GCF_042869355.1 Streptomyces sp. NPDC007088 | reverse complement strand
GAAGCGGACCAGCACGCGGTGCACGGTGGATGGCACCAAGTCCAGCAGGTGCGCGATGCGGGCCGGTCCCCACCGGCGCAGGACGCGGACCTTGAAGATGCGGCGTTCGGTGCGGGGCGGAGTCCTGCGGGGGCTGTGGTGGGGGCGGCTGGAACGGTCGCTCATCCCCGCCTCGCCGAGTTGGCGGTATCGCCCGGCCCAGCGCTGGGCTGTGGTCGGCGAGACCTGGAACCGCTCCGCTGCCCGGCGCAGAGGCCATCCGTCATTGACCACGCAGCGGGCCAGCCGGAGACGTCCGGTCTCGGTCAGAGGTGCATTACGGTGAGGCATGAGGGCCTTTCGGGCTGGTGTAGACGTCGCAATCCACACCGAACCCGGAAGGCCCTCACTCGTTCAAGATCCCCAGATGGTGATCGCTGTCACCGCACCCAACCTCCGTGGACAGAACACCTAGCCCTCGCCGAAGACGTCTTGGGCTGCGAGATCCCGGTCAAACCCACCGTGTATGGAATGGGCATGGACGACCTGGCACCGCTGCTACAGCACCTCAAGGAACTGCGGGCCGAGGCCGATCCGCTCATGGAACTGCCCCAGGTGCGCGAAGAGAAGCTCGACTTCAACCAACTCCGGGGCGAGTCGCGTGACGCGCTGCTGCGCGGCATGCGGCACACCCCTCTGGTGGAGGCCTTCTACGCCGGGGGCATCCGGACTCTGGAACACGACGAGGTCGCACGCGGATTCCGTATTTTCTACGAACAGGTGCGCCAGGAGTATCGGGACCCCGACGACGTGCTGTGGCAGCTGGAGATGTACGTCCTGGGTAATGAGCGCCAGCGGCCCCAGGTGCACCGGGCGGCATGGGTTGTCCTGGCGCACTTCTTCTTCCGCTGCGACATCTTCGAGGCACCTCCCAACGACTGGAGCCCGGCAGGGCTGGTGAGTACGCAGCCATGATCACGCCCACCAAAGGGATCGCACCGGACCGCTGCCTGCTCGCGGTAGGCGCCCAAGTCCTCCTTCAGCTGGACGAGCCGCGGACTGTGAGCCAGACCTGGGCGCGGCTGAAGGCCTGTCGTCGGGAGCACCAGCACTACTCCCCGGTATCGTTCGGCTGGTTCGTCCTGTCCCTGGACGTCCTGTACGGGATCGGTGCGGTCGAACTGCACGACGACCTCCTTGTCGTTAGGAATGCAGATGCTGCGTCGCTTGAGCGCTGACGATTCCCGGTTCAAGGAGATCGCCTTTCAAGGCGGCCTGAACCTGCTGCTCGCCGACAAGACCGAAGCCTCCGCGTCCACCGACAGCCGCAACAGCGCCGGCAAGTCCAGCATGGTCGAGCTCGTCCACTTCCTGCTCGGCGCGAGTGGCAGCACCCGCAACCCGTTCACCAAGCGGGCGCTGCGATCAATCACCTTCGGCCTGTACCTGGACTGGCCAGACGTGACCGAGACGCTGGAGATACGACGCAGCGGCGCACGGCCAGCGTTCGTCACCCTCCAACCCGACGTGACCGCACCCGACCCGGACTCCCTGTTCGCCCTCGAGACGCAAGGCCAGGCGGAGGTCCCCATCGAGCAGTGGAACCATCTGATCGAGCAGAGGCTGTTCGGACTGCGTGGCGACCACCCCGGCGTCAGCGGCCGGACCTTGCTGTCCTATCTCGCGCGCCGGGTCTCGGCCCACGGCTTCAACGAAGCCGGGCGCACCTTCTCCCGCCAGCCCGCCGCAGATGCCACCACTAACCTGGCCTACCTGCTCGGCCTGGACTGGCAGCTGGCTGACGGATACCGGCAGCTCGCCGCCCGCGATGCCACTCGCAAACAGCTCCGCAAGGCTGTCAACGACCCCGTTTGGGGACAGATCGTCGGTTCCACCGCAGACCTGCGTGGCCAGATCGCGCTGGCCGAGGCCCAGGTCGAACGCCTGCAGGGCCAGGTCGCCGCTTTCCAGGTCGTACCCGAGTACGAGCACCTCAAGGACCAGGCCGACGAGCTCAGTCGCCGTATCAAACAGCTTTCCCAGGACGATGTCATCGAGCAGTACAACCTCGACGAGCTGCACCAGGCAGTCATCGAGACAGCCGACGTCGACACCCAGTACCTCCAGCCCGCCTACCGTGAGCTCGGCATCGTTCTCAGTGATCAGGTCCGCCGCAGGTTCCAGGAGGTCGAGGCCTTCCATCACTCCATCGTGCGCAACCGGCGCCGCTTCCTGGACGAAGAAATCAGCGAGCTCACCGCACGGCTCGCCGAGCGCCGTACTGAGCGCGCCCGCTTGGGTGAGGAACAGGCACAACTGCTGCGCCAGCTCGACGAAGGCGGCGCTCTGGAAGCGCTGACGTCCCTCCAGCAGGCCCTCGCCCGCGAGCAAGCAGCCCTTGGTGCCTTGCGCCACCGCTACGACGCGGCCCAAACCCTGGAGTCCAGCTCCCGACAGATCACCGCCAAACGCATCCAGCTTCAACAAGCCGTCGAGACCGATCTCGACGAACGCGAACAGCAAACCCGCGAAGCCACCTTGCTGTTCTCCCGTTTCGCCCAGGCCCTCTACGGGCCCCGCGAGGCCTTCTTGGCCATCCAGGCCGGACGCGAGAGCCTGACGATCACTCCTCGCATCGACAGCGACAACAGCCGCGGCATCGGCAACATGGTCATCTTCTGCTTCGACCTCACCCTTGCTGTCCTCGCCCACCGACACGGACGCGGCCCAGACTTCCTCATCCACGACAGCCACTTGTACGACGGCGTCGACGACCGGCAGCTCAGAGCCGCACTGCAACTCGCCGCAGACGTCACCCGCGAAGAGAACATGCAGTACATCGCCACCCTCAACACCGACGACCTCGCCAAAGCCACCCGCCTGGGCTTCGACGCCGAGCCGTACACCCTCGAAACCGTCCTGACCGACTCCCCCACCGGCGGACTCTTCGGCTTCCGCTACTGAGCTCTTCCACGCACTTACGCCCAGCGTCACCTTCGGTGCATAAGCAACTGCCTTGGCGCCCGCGCACGCCCCGGAGGTGCTCCTTGTGGGGCCTCACCATCGTCACGGAGGAGGAGAAGATGCCTGGTCTTGGATGGGAGGACTGGACAGTCGCGAGAGTGGATCCGAACCGTCTGCCGGCCGGCTGGGGATGGAAGGTCACACGCCCCTCAGGCCGTGGCTTCGACGACGACGACCCTGCCGACTACGCCGCCGCCCTGCGGGACAACCGCAGCATCCTCATCGAGGAAACACCCGGCGTGCCGTTGCGGCGCCGCAAGCAGCCATGGCACCGCGCGGCACCACATGCATCAGGTGCCAACTACTTGCCCTTCGCGACCGAGATTCCATTCGGGCTGTGGATTGTCAGTCTCGTCCCGAACGACGACGAGGAACGCTCCGGACGAACGTGGGGCCAAAGAATTTGGTTCCGAGTACCGGCCTGGTGGGCGCTGGGTCCTCAAGGACGAACAACGGCAGCACTGCTCACCCGACTGGAGAAGCTGACGTGGGACGAAGTCCTCACCCTGCGCCGCTCCTACAACAAGGCGTGGCCGACCGATCGCGAAGATCCAGCGTGGTACGAGGCCCAGGACCTCGCCAGGACCACCGACCGAGCCACGCTGAAGAACACACTGATCAAGCACACAGAAGCAGCACTGGGCCGAGCAGCCCGCATCCACGGCAAGCGCGTACGGAACTTTTCAGACGAACAGAAAACCGTGTGCTTCGCCGCCACGGCCCTCGCCCTCGAAGACCTCTCCCCCAGCCTCGCCCACCGCCTCCTCAGTCCGCTCCGTATCGCACTCGGCGACGTCCACAGCCTCCCCGTCCCGACATGGGCCGACAGCCTGTGACCCGCCCCCTTCTGGCCAGCCGAACAGCGTGCCAAGACCGGCGCTCGCTGCGCTGGCGAAGCAGACTGCCCGGCCTGACCGACGCGACGTGGTTACCGAGGGCGCTCCACCACTGCTGTTACGTGGGGGTCGTCTCCGACAGGTCTACCTCAGGGGCCGGGCGGTTCAAGGTAGAACTGGCGGCGGCCCGGTCCGTCACCGCGACGCCGCGCGGACCGAACCCGGCCATTGCTGCCTTCGCTCCAGTGCAGCCTTCGGGCGGGGAGGTAGCTCGTTTGTTGGCGACGGGCAAGATCTTCTGCCTGGCAGAGAACAGGTTCCAGACCGAGTGCCGTCCGGCCATGCCGTTCGGCTCCGCCAGCCCCAGTCCCGCCCGCCTCTTTCATGGCCCTGCGCACGCACGACCGCTGTCTGGATCCTCCGCCGTGATCACCTGAGCCATCTGCCGCACGCAACTCTCCGCACGCACCAGCATCGGATCGGCACGCCTGCCCTTCCGGCTCGCCGGATCCCGACGTCAGTTCTTGGCCGACGTACCCCCGGCCTCCTCGTCATCGGGCGTCTGTCGTCCCTCCACCAACTGATCGATCTCCTGAGGAACCCCGTACAGCCCATCCAGAACCAGACCCCATGCCCGGTCCCGCAGCTCCTCCGGCACCTCGTTCTCGATCTTCTCCACAAGACTGTCGATCTTGGACTGGACGTCATACTCGGTTCCCGTGGTCGGCGCGGTCACCACTGCCCACACCAGTCGGCCCGCCCCTGCCGCCGCTCGGCCTATGCTCCCGAGCACCGATCCCACATCCATCTGCACTCCATCCTTTGACGGTTGGTGTCCTGCCACAGCGAGAACGCATCAGTATGCGGAGCGGGCCACCACATCGGTTCGGCGGTAGCCCACCCCGCTATGCAACAGAACGGCAATCTTCCCCGCGGTGGCCGGGTCCAGGAGCAGGTACTTGAGAGCCATGGCGACCTTGCGAGCGGATCTGGCCGTGATTCCTACAGCCTTGAGGTACCTCACGACGGTGGCCGCAGCCCCGGTCCGCTCTGCGACCGGACTCCACGAGGCACGGACACCACCCCGTACTGGGCCAACATCAACACCACAACCAGCGCATAAGAACACTCAACGATACTGATCACCACTCGGGCAAACTGACCACAGCTGACCAACGCTCACTCGACCTGACCAAATGGCAGCTCAGCACGCAGCCACGCGCTCATCTCCCCTGGCACCCAGTCGTCACACCAGGGCTTGAAGCGCTACCACCACCAGAAAACAAACTGATCAGCCCAGGCCAAACCACGACCTACTGATCAGAAAAACCGCCCCCGGACAGGAGCTGCTGTCCGCCATCGGGATGCGGTGGTCGTGATGGGCATCCTCGTCACCGCGGCCGCAGCGCTCGCAGCCGGTGGTACGTCAGGGCTGCATCGCTCTCCAGCGCTCGATCAGTTCGGCCTGCCAGTCCTTCACCGGCTGCTGAGGAGAGCCGTAGGGGGCCGGCAGTGCGTCGCCCACGCTCTTGGGCCGGTCCGCGTCAGAGTCTTCGCTGGACGGAGCGGTCGCAGGTGCGGAAGTGGTCGGGTGGAGGAGCTGTCCTCCGGAGAGGGTCTGCAAGCGGGAGACCGTTCCCTTGCCCAGCGGGAGCCACCCCTCCGGTAGTGAGGTCGTCGCACCGGACGGCGGCTCCGCTCCGACGGGAGCGAAGAACACCTGAGCAGGTTCCTCCCACACCGTCGACTGCAGGGCGACCTGCGCGTCGAAGACTTCCGGCCGAAGCTGCAGAACACCGTCCTTCCACAGGGCTTCTATATAGGCGAGGAGCTCGATCGTCGCGACCATAGTCCAGGCGACCAGCGGCACGGCGGCCCGGAACCGGTCGCGCAGCCCGAAGGGATCGCCTTCCTTCCGCCGCTCCGTGTCGTGATGCACCACGTCGCCGTAGATCCAGGACAGGGCCAGCCGGTGCGCGTCCAGGTCGTGTTCCTCACCGGTCGCCGTGTCGGCGACCAGGACCCGATAGGCGGCATCCAAGGGCGTGGCGGGGGCCACCCGCCTCTTCCACTCGTCACGCGCTGCTCGGACCTGCTCCGCGTCCCGTGGCAAGGCCCGGCAGGCGTAGCCCAGTGCCTTCAGTACCTTCATGTGGAAGCAGTCCTCGGTTTCCAGGAGAATCGGCCGGATCCGCGCCGCAGCGGACTCGACCACTTCCTCGGCTGGCAGCTCATGCCGGATCCATATCTCACCGTTCTCGAAACGGACCCCGATCTTCGGGTCGATGAGTGCCTCGAGCTTCTCCCAGCCATCAGCGAGGGAGTGCTCTGCCACACGGCGCGCTCGCACCACGAATGACTCCAGACACTGCCGGTTCTTCTGCTCGATCTCTGCCTGATCGCGTGCCACGCGCGCCCCCTCACATTGAGATCAGCATGACGGGGCGCTCGGCGCACAGGCCACCCAATTCTTCGGTCACTTCGGGCTTGCTCGGTCAGGTGCGGCGGGAAAACCAGCGGCCCTTCCGCTCGGGCACGACCTGGCCGTGAGCCTGGGGCTCCTCCCGGGTCTGCTTGGCTTGGCGTTCGGCGGTGATGGCGCGCTGCTTGCACTCGGCACACAGCTGCGGGTGGGTCTCGCGGGGTGGCCTACCCGGCGGGTTCGATGGCCTTCCACCGTTCGTCGGTGAACCGGGTGCCGCAGCCGGCGCACACGACGGGACGGCGGGCCTCCCGCTCGGCCCGGTGCTCTGCGGCGATGCGGCGCAGCTCCTCCTGGTGCTCCCGCTGGCGGGCTGCGTACTCGGCCTGCTTGCGGGCGTCGTGGGCTTCACGGCACGGGTTGCCGATCGCCTCCAGGAGGGTCTGGTTCTGCGGCCGGCCGAAGCGCCGGATGACCGCTCCGGCCGGGCCGTGCTCTTGGAGCTGCTTCATGCCGGTGACCACAATGGGCAGCTCGCCTTCGTACATGTGGAAGCCCCCCTCGTACGCGGTGCCCTTCCAGTGCCGCTCGGTCAGCTCGGCCAGCTGCGCGATGACGGTGTTGGGGTTGCGCGGGCCGATCCGGTTGAAGACGAGCAGCAGCGGCGGGTGCGACCGGTCGCCGTGACGGCCGTCGGGCACCCACCATCGGGTGCGCCACACCGGCCGCTCCTTGCCGTCGACGTCCTTCACCTTCCGCTGGCCAAACCGCATGTACTTGTCAATCTTCGCGGCGAGGACCTGCGCGGACTCGAAGCAGTTGTCGATCTCCACGAACAGCAGCGGCACCCCGTCCCCGGACGCGGTGATGACGATGTCCGCCTGGGCGCCACCCTTGCCGGGGTTGGATCAGGTGCCGGTCGCGGTCAGCGCCACCTCGGTCGCGTACGAGGCGATGGCGCCCAACCCCGCGGGCACGTCGAAGGCGGCCTACGCGGCGGCGCGGACGTCGACCGGCTCACCTGTGAGCTCGGACAGGTTCAGCTTCGAGCGCAGCAAGGCGAACACGGGCCACCTGCCGAGCGCCGGCCGCGCCCGGCCGCGGAGGGCCCCCAGCACCCGGACCCCGGAACTCGACGCCAGCGAGGACGGCGCGCTCGTACTGGAGCGGGATGCGGGGGATCTCTTGCTCCCCCCGCATCCTGACCGGGGGGCCGTTGCGCAGCCGGCTCGCCGGGATCGGCCAGGGGCATCCTGGGGCAGGACATCGTCGCCGCGCGAGCGCCGGCGGGTGGATCAGGTGGCGCCAGCGCCCGCTTCGCCTCCGCGCCGCGTTTCTCTGGGGGCTCTACCAGCCCTGGTCGGCGGAGCGGACGAACAGCTCGTTGACAGCCACACGCCGGTTACTGGTGACGATGTAAGCCACGGCGTCCGCGATGTCCTCGGGCTGGAGCCGCTCGATGGCCTGTGTCTGGCTCTCGACACCTGCACGCAGCTCGTCCCGGGTGTGGGAGGCGAGTTCCGTGTCGACGGTGCCGGGTTCGATGACGCTGACCCGTACCCGCAGAGGCTGCATCTCCTGGCGCAGTGCCTCGGAGAACCCGTTGACCCCGAATTTCGTGAGGTTGTACACGGCGGTCCCGGCGCGGGCGACCCTCCCGGCGGAGGAGCTGATGTTGATCAGGTCCGCAGTTCGCCGAGGTTCCTGCTCGGCTGCCTTGATCAGGTGAGGCAGGGCGGCCTTCGTCATATACAGCAGCCCCATCAGGTTGATGTCGACCATGCGCTCCCACTCGCCGTCCGGAGCGTCCACGAACGGGCCGACCAGCATGGCGCCGGCGTTGTTGACGACCGTGTCGAGGCGGCCGAACGCGGCCACGGCCTCTTCGACGGCGTCGTGGGCGGCCGCTCGGGTGGTGATGTCGCAGACGATGGCCCGTGCGGTGCCTCCTTCGGACTCGATCGCGCTGACCACCTCTGCCAGGCGGTCCGCCCGGCGGGCGATGAGCGCCACCGAGGCGCCCTCCCGCGTGAGCCGCCGTGCGGTGGCGGCTCCGATGCCGCTGCTGGCCCCGGTGACCAGTGCGACGGTGCCTTCCAGCGAGTTACCCATGTGTCTGCCTCTCTCTGCGCCCCGGAAGCGGAGTCAACTGCGCTCACGCTAGGCAGCGCAGTGGTTCGGACGCCTGACGGCGGTTTAGCTGAAGTGGCTGGTGACCACGGTATGGCACCGGGCGTCCGTCTCCTCGCGGACGGACGCCCTCCAGCTCGGCCTCGGCCGCGTCTAGCGTGTCGGAGCCGCGTTGCGGGCGCCGCCGGGGGCTCCGCCGGCGGCCATTTCGATGATTGCCCGGGGCGCCCTTGACGGGGTCGCCCTGCTGGGTCTTGTTGATGCCGGGGACCGTCTGGCGCATCGCGCCGGAGGTGGCTGCATAGTCGTCGATCGGGTTCTGGGATCGTGTGCGGGCGGGCTGCTCGGCTTGAGGAAGTTTATGCGGAAGTATCCCGATTTTACGAGAGTCACGTGTCTGCCGGACGGGGCGAGGTCAGCGTGGAGTGCCTTACTGGAGTTTTCGACGGCGCACTTGGTCCGATCGGGCGGCCCCCGCCACATTGCCGCCCGCGGAGCGGACAGCGGCCTGCGGTGAGTTCGCTACGTGGTGGTGCCGGGGTCAGAGATCACCTGGCCGGTAGCGGTCGGCTGCCCTGTGTCAGTGGAGCCCTCCAGCCGGGGTGGGGCCGACCAGCTGGAGAGAAGCGTCAGAGCCTGAGCGGAGGGTGAGTGGGCTTCGACGGTGTGTGTTCCGAAGACGAGTTCGGGGTCGCCTGCCGGTGTCATGGCTTCGTAGCCGAGTTCCAGCTCGCCGACGAGGGGGTGGTGGTATCGCTTGCTCCCGTAGTCACGCCGGTAGACGTCGTGGAGGGCCCACCAGCGGCGGAAGTCCTGGTCACGCACGGCCAGGTCACCGACGAGGTCCGCGAGCCTGGGATCATGCGGGTGGGTGCCGGCGTACCGTCGCAGTTCGGCGACCACCGTGCGGGCGGTTCCTGCCCAGTCGTCGTACAGTTCGCGCGCTGCGCCGACCGTGAACAGGTAGCGGACGACGTTCCGCTGCCCCGCAGGCAGGAGATCCAGCCCCGTGTAGAACGCTGCCCCGAGAGCGTTGATGGCGATGAGGTCGTGGCGGGGCCCCAGCACCAGGGCCGGGACATCGGTGACGGCGTCCAGGGCCCGGCGCAGCCCAGGACGCAGGCGGGCGGGGGCTGTGCGCGTCTGCGGGGAGCTGCGCGAGCCGGCGAGGGCGTGGAGGTGATCTTGTTCAGCGGCGTTCAGCCGCAGTACCCGGGCGATGGCGTCGAGGACCGATACTGACGCAGTCTTCCTGCGGCCTCGTTCCAGCCGCTCGTAGTACTCGGCGCTGACGCCGGCGAGCAGGGCTACTTCTTCGCGGCGCAGCCCTGGCACCCGGCGGATACCCATGGACGGCGGCAGCCCGGCGTCCTCCGGCGTGATACGGGCGCGCCGGCTGCGCAGGAATGCCCCCAGGCCCTCGGGGACGGGTTCGTTCATGCATGCACGCTAACGCTTCTGGTGCAGGGGTGAGGGGGGTCTGTTTGTTCCCCCTCTGGCCGTGGCGGGTCAGCGTTGTGTGTTCCGCCAGGACAGCGGCAGTGTTCTGCTCGGGAGAAGGAATCCATCAGCGACATTCGGAGTGATCATGGAACAGCGCACGCTGGGGGCATCGTGGTGAGCGACCTCGCGTTCGGGGCGATGAACTTCGGCTTTCCCGGGGGTCCGGGCGACGAGCAGGCGGTGGCCATGGTCCACCGGGCCCTGGACGCCGGCATCAACTTGATCGACACCGCGGATGTCTACGGCAAAGGCGAGTCGGAGCGGGTCGTTGGCCTGGCCATCGCAGGACGGCGTGATGAGGTCGTCCTGGCGACCAAGTTCGGACTGCCGATGGGAGAGCACCCCCATCAAAGCGGCGGCTCGGCGCGCTGGGTCAGGCGCGCCGTCGAGGACAGTCTGCGGCGCCTGGGCACCGACTACATCGACCTCTATCAGATGCACCGGCCCGACTACCGCACGGACCTGGAGGAGACCCTCGGCGTCCTGACGGATCTGGTGCGGGAAGGCAAGGTCCGCGCCATCGGCTCGTCCACGTTTCCCGCCGAGCTGATCGTTTCTGCGCAGTGGGCCTCCGAGCGCACCACCAGCCGGCGCTTCATCAGCGAGCAGCCCCGCTACTCGATCTTCAACCGTCGGCCGGAGGCGCACGTGTTCCCCGCCCTTCAGTCGTTCGGGATGGGCGCGCTCACCTACGCCCCACTGGCCAGCGGCTGGCTGGCCGGCCGCACCGATCCGGCCGGCGGACAGCGAGCGCGGATGGAGAAGCACGCCTTCGACCCCGCCAACCCGGCCAACCAGACCAAGGTGCGCGCAGCAAGCCGGCTGCGGGAGCTCGCCGACGGCATGGGCGTACCCATGGCGCACCTGGCGCTGGGCTTCGTCCGGTCGCACCCGGCGGTCAGTACCGTGCTGATCGGGCCACGCACTCCCGGCCAACTCGACGACCTGCTCGCCGGTGCCGACGTCGTTCTCCACGACGACGTACTGGACCGCATCGACGAGATCGTGGAACCCGGCACCGACATCAACCCCGCCGACAACTTCGACGCCACCATCCCCGCTCTCGCCGACAAGCGTTTGCGTCGCCGCCGCTGACCCACTCGCTGACCCACTCCTGGGGTACGGCAAACAGCCCGGCGCCCACGGTCGCCGACGATCCGGGTAGGTCCGGCAGGCCGCTTGGGTGGCTGGGGCGAAGCACCGGCTGTGCCGCCCCAACAACTCATAGACCCCAGTACACGCCCTGGGCACCGCCAGGCCGAGCCGTCTGCGCAAGCGCCTGCCGTGCCAGCGGCTGCCAGCGGCGCCGTGGTGGCACACCGATGGCAGGCTCCCAGGCGGCTGTCACCCTCCTGGAGGCCGTGAGGGGGCCGGTCAGGCCGGCCCCATCTCCTCCCCGGCGAAGCGGGGCGCCGAAACCGCCACCCAAGACCGGGGGTGTCGGCCTGCTGTAACGGCCGCGGGAGGCGCCCTGCGCCCTGCCCGTGACCACCGTGTACGCCGATGTCACACCACCACTGACATCGTCACCGACTGCAGAACTCGCGCACGGCGGCCGCACAGCGGCCCTCGCCCCGGCACCGGGCAACACCACACCCGAAACCCCCGAAAATCGGCACCCACACGGCGGGCCAGGGACCGGACCCGCAGCGCCGTCATGTCGATGACTTCCTGGCGGCCGGGCTTCGGCTCCTGGTCGTCGTGTTCGGGGTCGGCCGGCTCCGGCCCGAGCAGCTGCTCTGGCATCGCCGCCTGCTGGTGCGCGACGACGTCGTACGCCCGGCCGCGCGTGGCGACGATGGCGCGTGGCGTCTCGCGAACCGCCGCGCCGGCGAGGACGGCCCGCTCCCACTTCAAGGGCACGCGGTGGATCTCCCACTCCCCCGGCTCCAGGACCGGAGGCCGGGGCGCGGCGGGTGCACTCCGGTCGGCTGGTGGCCACCTCCCGCTGGCTGAGGCGCGGCACCAGCTCCCAGGTCAGCACCTGAGAGGCCAGCGCAGGTACCCGGCGCAGCGCCCGTTCGCTGCCCGCACCCGCGAACGCGAGGGCCGTATCCGTGTCCGGGTGGTCCCACAGCCCGCGCAGAAACTCCAGCGCCGGTCCCGGAAGGCGCTGTGCCTCGTCCAGCACCAGCACGCGGGGATGCCGTAACGCGTTCACCAGCATCAGGTCGGCCTCCCCCCGCCCCGCGCGGCAGACGCCTGCCCAGCTCCAGGGCGTCCGCGAGTACCCGACGCAGTTCGGGAACCGTCGGATGCACACCGACATGGACCCGGCGGACCCGGGCCGGGTGCGGCAGCTGGGACAGGGCGTACTGCAGCGCGACGGTCTTGCCCTGACCGGCGTCGCCGTACAAGCACACCACCGCCCCCACCACGGCCGCGTGCGCGACCGTCCACAGCACCGACCGCACAGCAGGCGTGTGCATCACCTGTGCGCCCGGGACCAGGACCGGGACCTGTGCCAGATGCTTCTGCTCCCGCAGGAACACCTGCCCGCCGGTGCTTTGGCCGGCCACGACGTTCAAGCCCAGCTCGCTGAGCGGATCCGCCTGCTCGGCCCGGCCACCACGGGCTCCCGCCCGGTCAGCAAAACCCGCCCCGCCCGTCGGTCTCGGCGGAACACCCGGTGCAGCGTCGACGCCGACGGCAACGAGGCCCCGCCAGGCGCGGCCGGCCGGCGTCTCGGCTCAGCGACATTCCCTTCGGCATCGCCCAGCAGCGCCCACACCTCGTCCGACACCGCATACCCCTGCCGGACCCCGGCCTCCACCTGCCCGATCGCCTACGCCTGCTCCAGCCAGCGCCACACCGCACCGCGCCGCGCCGCGCCGCAGGCAGCCCAGCCGCCGGCCGTGACCCCCGCACCCGTGCGGGTGGCGGGTGGCCGGGGCCTCCGGTGTACGCGGAGCCCGGCCGCTGCGCCCCCTGCAGACGCTCTGGAAGTTCACCTAAGAAATGCCCAATAGAGGGCAACTATGGCGTTATCTTCCCTTATGTGGCGGCAGTCCGCCGTCCTGCACATGCGCGAGGGGCCTCATGGGAGACGGACAGGCCGGTGGCGGGCACGCTGGTGAGGGCGGTATGGAGGCGAAGCCGGGCGGTGGGGGCGCCACGTCGGCGCGAGCGGCCTCGGTGGCCGACTCCCCGACGCCCCGGCTGACACTCACCGGCCTGTTGCGTGACGGCCCCCCGGCCGGCCCGACGCGGCCGGGGTTCTGGCGCAGCCCGCTCCGGGGGCCCTGGCTGACCTCGGTGCTCGGCGCGGTGCTGCTCGTGGGTATCACGGTGATGTTCGTGACCGGGCTGCTCTCGTACGCCGCCTACAACCCCCGCCTGGGAACCAACGACCAGACACCTGACCGGGGCTGGCTGGGGTTCTACCTGTTCTCCTGGCCCACTCACCCCTACTGGCTCTACCGGTTGACCCAGGGCGTCCACGTCACACTGGGCATCGTGCTGATCCCGGTGCTCCTGGCGAAGTTGTGGTCGGTCATCCCCAAGCTGTTCACCTGGCCCCCGGTCCGGTCGGCCGGACACGCGCTGGAACGGCTCTCGCTGCTGCTGCTCCTGGGCGGGGTGCTGTTCGAGTTCGCGACCGGGGTGCTCAACATCCAGTTGGACTACGTCTTTCCCGGCTCCTTCTACACCCTGCACTTCTACGGAGCGTGGGTCTTCATCGGGGCGTTCGTCGTCCATGTCGTGCTGCGCGTCCCCCTGATGGTCCGGACGCTGCGCGGCGGAGGACTGCGTGAGGAGGTGCGCGGGCCGGGCGGGCGTGGGCGCACCGGGCCGGTCGACGAGTCCGGTCTGGCCACTCCGCGTCCCGCCGCGCCGACCATGTCCCGCCGGGGCGCTCTGGCCACCGTGGGGGCCGGTTCCCTGGTTCTGTTCGCGGTCACGGCGGGACAGAGTATCGGAGGCGCGCTGCGCGGGACCGCGTTGCTCGCGCCGCGTGGTCAGGACCCAGGACCGGGCCCGAACGGCTTCCAGGTGAACAAGACAGCGGCCGGGGTGGGTATCCGGGCCCGTGACATCGGTCCGGCCTGGCGTCTCGTCGTCACGGGACCCGAGCGCACGCTGTCGTTCACCCGCGAGCAGGTCCTGGCGCTGCCACAACACCATGCTTCGCTGCCCATCGCGTGTGTGGAGGGCTGGTCTACAGAGGACCAGGAGTGGAGCGGGGTTCGTCTGGCTGATCTGGCCGCTCTGGTGGGCTTCACCGGGTCGGCGCCCCAGGTGTTCGTCGAGTCCGTCCAGCGGGGCGGTGCCTTCGGCTCGGCCACCCTGCGGGAAAATCAGGTCCGCGATCCCCGTTCGCTGCTGGCCCTAGGGGTCAACGGAGCCGATCTGTCCTCCGACCACGGCTATCCGGCCCGTGTCATCGTCCCCGCCAACCCGGGTGTCCACAACACCAAATGGGTCGGGCGTCTGACCTTCGGGACACCCGCATGAGCCGCTTCCGTTCTCGCTACGGTGCTTCCCCCCTGCACCTGCTGCTCGTCCTGGCCTCCCTCGCACTGGCGGGATACGCCGGAATCCGCCTGCTGAGTGGTGCGGAGCCGTGGATGGTCGTCCTGTGGTTCGTCGGGGCCGCACTCCTGCACGATCTGGTTCTGCTGCCCCTCTACACACTCACCGACCGTGCGGCCCAGACCCTGCTGGGCGATCGCCGGGAGCCGTCCACGGCCGGCTCCGGCCTCCGGTGGATCAATCACCTCCGCGTCCCCGTCTTCCTCTCCGGGGTCCTGCTGCTCACGTACTTCCCCCTGATTCTGCGTCGCGTCGACCGCTTCACCGCCGACACCACCCTCCCCGACGACGTCTTCCTCGGCCGCTGGCTCCTCATCACCGCCGTACTGTTCGCTGTCTCCGCCGTCGTCCTGCTGTTCCGCATACACCACATACACCACACCCGCCCCCACACCGCCGACGGCGAGAACACCCGAACGCCCAGACGGTGACGGGACACGGCATACATCGCGGCAAACCTCCGGGAGGCCCCTCGAAGGACACCCGACAACGAGACAACCCCGCCCCGGCCCACGAACCGCACCACCACCACACCGCGACTTCATCCCACTACCGACAACAGCACCAGCAACAGCGGGCAACCGGGACTTGCCGAAGCCGAACACGAGGGTGCCCCACCCAACCCAATCGACTGCCGGACAACCCGCCAAGAGCACACACCCGACAAGTGGTCAGGAACGCCCACCAGACAGACCAGTCAAGACCCCATCCCACATACACACTCAGCGGACTCATCCCCAATCCCCCCCGACAGTGACAACGGCCGCACAGCAACCGTCACCTCCGCACCAGGCGACATCACACCCGAACCGCGAGAAGCGACAACAACACGGTGGGCCAGGACCGGCGCCGGCAAGGGCCGTAGGGGGTACGGCCGCCGCGGCCGTACCCCCTACGGTGTTCCTCGTGACGGGATCAGCAGGGGCCGTCGTCCTGCCAGGCGCCCCACTCGCCGGTGGTTCCGGGCTTCTCGCCCGTCGTCCACCACTTCGCTTCCCAGGCGTGGCCGTTCTGGGTGACCCGGTCGCCCTTGACGTAGACCGCTGAGGCGCTCCAGGCGTTCGCCGGGCAGGTGCCGCTGCCGGGGTCAGTGGGAGGCTCGGTCGGCGGGTTGGTGGGCGGGGTGGCGCCGGCGAACTTCACCGAGAACTTCGCGAAGTCCCAGGCCGACTGGGGCACACTGCTGCAGGTGCCGGAGGTGCGGCCGCTGTTGTCGGGCGGGCTGCACTGCCGGTCGCGGTTGAGCGACCAGAAGGTGAAACGGTCCATACCGTGCGAGGTGGCGTAGTCAAGGACAGTCTGGAAGTCCGCCTGAGTGAAGAACTCCCCGGTATCGCTACGGCCGTTCATCCCGGAGAAGCCCTCGTGAGCGTACGCGGTGGCCTCGCTCCAGCCGAACGTCGAGCGCAGCACCGCGTTGAAGGCAGTGAGCGCGGCGGTCTGGGCGCCCGCCCCACTGAATCCGCCGTCGAAAGGCATGATGGAGAAGTTGTTCGGCGTGAAGCCCTGCGCCTTGGCCTCGTTGAGCATCTGCTTGCCGAACCAGCCGGTCCCGTCCGCGGTTCCGGCTGTGGTCACCGAGACGTACAGGCCCGGATTCCTCTGCTGGAGGATCTTGGCGGCACCGATCTCGCGGGAGATCGCCGCCGCGTTCTCGTACTCCGGTTCTTCCAGGTCGAAGTCGATCGCCTTCAGCCCGTACTTGTCGATGGCCTGCTGATACGCGGCGGCCGTGGAGGCTGCGTCGGGGCATGCCTGGCCGAGCTTGGTGCCGCCGTAGCCGCCGATGGAGACGGAGACGTCTCCGCCCTTGGCGCGGATAGCGCTGATGACGGAGCCGACAGCGGTGTCCGAGGAGACGGGCGCCGTCCCGTCCCAGGTCGGGCTGCACCCGCCACCGTTGGGGGCGAGGATGAAGGCGAGCTGGAACGCCTTGAGTCCGGAGGCGTCCATGATCGCGGTGGCGCTCGGCGGGTCGTTGTCGAGCGGCATGAGGTACGGGGCCGCCGCGTACCAGCGGTTGCTCAGCGCGGCCGTGGAGCTTTCGGCCCCGGCGGCGGGGGAAGGCAGCAGGGCGGTGAGCCCGGCCGCTGCGAGGGCTGTGGACGCGGCGGCGCACAGCAAAGTACGAAGACGTCTCATGAGGTCTCCCGAGGGGGTGAAGAGGCGCCTCACTGTCGCGCTGTTGTAACGAGCACGTCAACGCATTGGACTAGACCAAGACGAACTTTTGACCCGGGGCGACGCCGGAGCCGGGCCGGCCGGAAACCGCACGTCCATCGCGGCCCCGGTCGCGTTCACCCCGGAAGAGTCACGGGGAGTCAGGCGGGCAGACCTGGAGCAGGGCTGTCTGCCCCCATGCCCTGCCGTGAACCGGTCTCGGCACTCACTCCGACGCCGCAGTGAATCATCGGCGACGGTCCTTTCCGCGCCTCCGTCGGCCGGGCCGCGACGTCACCCCGCCGCGCCGGCCCCCGCCCTCCCTCACACCTCACGCCGAGCCCTGGCCTCCGGGCGCGGGGAAGGGCCGGGGGGGGGGGGGCGCGGGGGGGGGGGGGGCCGCCGCGCCCCCCCCCCCCCGGGGGGGGGGGGGGGGGCCCCCCCCCCCCCCCCCCCCGC
>NZ_JBIAFO010000041.1:0-17871 GCF_042869355.1 Streptomyces sp. NPDC007088 | reverse complement strand
AACGCGTATTTGGATGCGTTGGCGGAGTTGCGGCGTAGTGAGGGGTTGCCGGCGACGTCGATCGCGTGGGGGCCCTGGGCCGACGACGGCATGGCAGGGGCCGTCGCTGACCGCTGGGAACGGCACGGTCTGCCTTCCATGTCCCCCGAGCTGGCCATCTCCGCGCTGGAGACGGCGATAAACGACCCCATGTCGTCGTCACTGCTCATCGCTGACGTCGACTGGGACACTCTGGCGCAGGCCAGGGGCGGTGTGCGGTCGTCCCGGTTGCTGTGCGAGCTGACGCGGGAGACCGAGAGCGGTGCGGCCGACGAGGGCTCCGAGACGACTGAGGGATCCCTTCGGCAGAAGCTCGCGGGTCTGGGAGCCGCGGAGCAGGAACGGACCGTACTGGAATTCGTGCGTTCCCATGTGGCGGCCGTACTGGGCCACCGCCGGACCGGCCAGGTCGATGTCGACCGTCCCTTCAAGGAACTGGGCTTCGACTCCCTGGCAGCCGTCACCCTGCGCAACCGTCTCAACGCGGCCACGGGACTGAGTCTTTCCAGCACCCTCCTCTTCGACCATCCCACGGTGAAAGCCCTCGCCCAAGTACTGCGCACTGAGGCCATGGGGGTGCGCGAAGCGCCCGCGCCGGCGCTGCCCACAGTGGCGGCGGCCGACGAGGAGCCGATCGCGATCGTGGCGATGAGCTGCCGTTTCCCCGGCGGCGTGACCGATCCGGAGGACCTCTGGGGCTTGCTCGCCGAAGGCCGGGAGGTGCTGACGGAGTTCCCCGCAGGACGCGGCTGGGACCTCGACGCGCTGTTCGCCTCGGAGCCCGACGAACTGGGCAAGAGCTATGTCCGGGAGGGTGCCTTCCTGGACGACGCGGGCGACTTCGACCCGAAGTTCTTCGGCATCTCGCCGCGCGAGGCGACCGTGATGGACCCGCAGCAGCGACTGCTCCTGGAGGCGTCCTGGGAAGCTTTCGAGCGGGCGGGCATCGACCCCACGCTGCTGCGGAGCAGTCCGACAGGTGTCTTCATCGGCAGTAACGGCCAGGACTACGGACGGAGCCTTCGCGAGGCGGACTCCGAGAACGTCGAGGGCCATCTGGTGACCGGCAGCGCCGCCAGTGTCGTCTCGGGCCGTATCTCCTACACCTTCGGCCTCGAAGGCCCGGCCGTCACCGTGGACACCGCGTGCTCGTCCTCCCTGGTGGCGCTCCACCTGGCTGCCCAGGCCCTGCGCCGGGGCGAGTGCACGCTTGCCCTGGCGGGCGGCGTCACCGTCATGTCCACGCCCGAACTCTTCGTCGAGTTCAGCCGGCAGCGTGGGCTGGCAGCGGATGGCCGGTGCAAGCCGTTCGCGGCTGCCGCGGACGGTACGGGCTGGGGTGAGGGTGTCGGTCTGCTCCTGCTGGAGCGGTTGTCGGACGCCCGCCGCAACGGACATCAGGTGCTGGCGGTGGTGCGGGGTTCGGCGGTCAATCAGGATGGTGCGAGTAATGGTCTGACGGCGCCGAACGGTCCTTCGCAGCAGCGGGTGATTCGGGCGGCGTTGGAGAGCGCGCGACTGTCGGCAGCCGAGGTCGACGCGGTCGAGGCGCACGGGACCGGGACCCGGCTGGGCGACCCGATCGAGGCGCAGGCGCTGCTGGCCACCTACGGGCAGGACCGTCCGGAGGACCGGCCGTTGTGGCTGGGGTCGATCAAGTCGAACATCGGGCACACGCAGGCCGCGGCCGGGGTGGCCGGGATCATCAAGATGGTGCTGGCGATGCGGCACGGCGTACTGCCGCGCACCCTCCACGTGGACGAACCCTCCCCGCACGTGGACTGGACGGCTGGAGCCGTTGAGCTGCTGACCGACTCGATCACCTGGCCGGAGACGGGGCGCGCACGACGGGCGGGGGTTTCTTCCTTCGGGGTGAGCGGTACGAACGCGCACGTGATCCTTGAGCAGGTGCCTGCCATGGTTCCCGTCGAGGAGACCGGCCCGGGTTCGGGTCCGCATCCGGAGAGCGAGTCCTCGCGGGTGGTGTCGCCGGCGGTGGTTCCGTGGGTGGTGTCGGGCAAGTCCGAGGCGGCGTTGCGGGCGCAGGCCGGGCAGTTGGTGTCCTACCTGGGGGAACGCCCGGCGGTGTCGCCGTCGGATATCGGCCTCTCGTTGGCGACGACGCGCTCGGTGTTCGAGCATCGCGCGGTGATGGTCGCCGGGGACCGTGAGGAACTGGTCGCCGGCCTGACCGCCCTGGAGCAGGGTGGGGAGGTGCCGGGGCTCGTCCGGGGTGTCGCAGCGGGTGCGGATGGCCGTGTGGTGTTGGTGTTCCCGGGTCAGGGTTCGCAGTGGCTGGGTATGGCGGCGGGGTTGCTGGAGTCGTCTCCGGTGTTCGCCGGTCGGGTGGCGGAGTGCGGTGCGGCGTTGGCCCCGTTTGTCGACTGGTCGTTGACCGAGATCCTGCGGGGCGCTTCCCAGGACGAGGCGTGGCTGGGTGAAGTCGACGTGGTGCAGCCGGTGTTGTGGGCTGTGATGGTGTCGTTGGCCGAGGTGTGGCGGTCGGTGGGTGTCGTACCGGCTGCTGTGGTCGGTCACTCGCAGGGGGAGATCGCGGCTGCTTGTGTGGCGGGTGCTCTGTCGTTGGAGGACGGGGCGCGCGTGGTGGCGTTGCGCAGTAAGGCGCTCAAGGTCCTGTCCGGCCGGGGAGGGATGGTGTCGGTCTCGCTGGGCGAGGGGGCCGTTGGTGGTCTGCTGGCGCGGTGGGAGGGCCGGCTGTCGCTGGCGGCGGTGAACGGTCCCGGTGTGGTGGTGGTGTCCGGTGACGCGGATGCCCTGGACGAGCTGCTGGCCGTCTGTGAGGCGGACGGGGTCCGGGCACGGCGCATCGCGGTGGACTACGCCTCCCACTGCGCGCACGTCGAGGAGATCGAGGCAGTTCTGGCGCGGGAGTTGGCAGATGTCGCCCCGCGCACCGCCTCCGTGCCGTTCTACTCGACGGTGACCGGCGGAGTGCTGGACACGTCGGCTCTGGATGCCGGTTATTGGTACCGCAATCTGCGCCAGACGGTGCGTTTCGCGGAGACGGTGAACACCCTGCTGGATGACGGTTTCCGCCTGTTCGTGGAGTCCAGTGCCCACCCGGTGCTGACGATGGGCATCGAGCAGACCGCCGAAGCCCACGAAAGTGCCGTTACCGCGGTGGGTTCTCTGCGGCGGGGTGAGGGCGGCCTGGAGCGCTTCCTCACCTCGGCCGCAGAAGCCTTCGTCGGTGGCGCGACTGTCGACTGGGCCACCGTGTTCGAGGGGGCGGGCGCGCGCCGCGTCGAGCTGCCCACGTACGCCTTCCAGCACCAGCGCTACTGGATCGAACCGTCCGCCGCCGTGCGGGGTGATGTCAGCTCGGCCGGGCTCTCGGCCGCCGATCACCCCCTGCTGGGTGCGGCCGTCACCCTTCCGGCGACCGGCGGTGCGCTGCTGACGGGGCGGCTGTCACTGCGGACGCTTCCCTGGCTCGCCGAGCACGCTGTTCACGGTACTCCGCTGCTACCGGCCGCTGCTTTCGTGGAGTTGGCGCTGCGGGCGGGCGACGCGGTCGGTTGCGACCACGTCGAGGAACTGGCGCTGGAAGCGCCGTTGCCGCTTCCGGAGCAGGGCGCCGTCCAGGTGCAGTTGACGGTCGGGGGGCCCGACGAGAACGGCGCCCGGTCGCTGGAGATGTACGCCCGCGTCGAGGCCGACTCGGACCAGCCGTGGACGCGTCATGCGTCAGCGGTGCTGGTGTCGGGTGGCGCTGGTGGTGCGGGTGTCGCGGGGGTGGGCGAGGACCTGCGGGTGTGGCCGCCGGAGGGTGCCCGGGTGGTCGACCTCGGGGGGTTCTACGAGCGTCTGGCGGACACAGGAGTGTCGTACGGGCCGGCGTTCCGGGGGCTGGTCGGGGTCTGGGAGCGGGGCGAGGAGGTCTTCGCCGAGGTGGCCCTCCCGGAGGAGGCCCGTGCGGAGGCAGGCCGGTACGGACTGCATCCCGTGCTGCTGGACACGGCACTGCAAGCGGGGCTGGCCCCGTTGGACGACTGTGGTGTGCAGAGCACGCGGCTGCCGTTCGTGTGGCGCGGAGTGTCATTGTTCGCGACCGGTGCGTCGGCTCTGCGCGTCCGGCTCACGCCGGTGGGGGAGGAACTGGCGGTACTGGTCGCCGACACGGAAGGTACCCCCGTCGCGGCGGCGGACGCGTTGGTGGTCCGCCCGGTGACGCCGGAGCAGTTGTCGGCGGCGGGCGCCACCGTCCGTACGGTCGCAGAACCCGGCCGGAGCGCCGTGACGCGGCGCTCGCTGACTCAGGCGGCGCAGGACACGGACGACTCCCCCCTGCGGCGAAGCCTGCTCAGGGCGGGCGAGGCGGAGCGACGCCGGATACTGCTGGGCCTCGTGCGGGAGCAGTCCGCCGCGGTCCTCGGCCATCCCACGCCGGACGGGATCGAGCCCGAACTCTCTTTCAAGGCGCACGGATTCGACTCCCTCACCGCGGTCCAGTTGCGCAACCGTCTCCACACCGCCACCGGACACCGGCTGCCCGCCACCCTCGTCTTCGATCACCCGAGTCCCGTCTCCCTGGCGGACTACCTCTACACCCAGTTGCTCGGCGACCAGGAGGCCGCTCCCTCGGCCGCCCAGCCCGCCGTGCGCCCCGAGTCGGAGCACGAGCCCATCGCGATCGTCGCCATGAGCTGCCGTCTCCCCGGGGGCGTGCGGTCTCCTGAGGAGCTGTGGGAACTCCTGTCCGAGGGCCGTGACGCGATCTCCGGGTTCCCCGAGGACCGGGGCTGGGACGTCGACGGGCTCTACGATCCAGACCCCGAGGCCCCGGGGAAGACGTACACGCGCCATGGCGGCTTCGTCGACGAGGCCGCTGGTTTCGACCCGGCGTTCTTCGGGATCTCGCCGCGTGAGGCGCTGGCGATGGACCCGCAGCAGCGCCTGCTCCTGGAAACCTCCTGGGAGGCCGTCGAGCGCGCGGGCATCGACCCGGCGTCCCTGCGGGGGACGCAGACCGGTGTCTTCATGGGTGCGGGTACGCACGGTTACGGCACCGGCCGGCACGACCCGTCGAACGGTGTCGAGGGGTACCTCGTCACCGGAAACGCCCTCAGCGTCACCTCCGGCCGCCTCGCCTACGTTCTCGGCCTGGAGGGGCCCGCGGTGGCAGTCGACACCGCGTGCTCCTCGTCCCTGGTGGCCCTGCACCTGGCGGTGCAGTCGCTGCGGACGGGCGAATGCTCGATCGCCCTGGCCGGTGGGTCCGCGATCATGTCCACCCCCTGGACCTTCGTCGGCTTCAGCCGCCAGCGTGGGCTGGCACCCGACGGTCGCTGCAAGCCGTTCTCGGCTGCCGCCGACGGGTTCGGGCCGGCCGAGGGGGTGGGCGTCCTCCTCCTGGAGCGGTTGTCGGACGCCCGCCGCAACGGGCATCAGGTGCTGGCGGTGGTGCGGGGCACCGCGATCAATCAGGACGGTGCGAGTAACGGCCTGACGGCGCCGAACGGTCCCTCGCAGCAACGGGTGATCAGGGCGGCCCTGGAGAGCGCCGGAGTCGCGCCGGCCGAGGTGGACGCGGTCGAGGCGCACGGTACGGGTACGCGGTTGGGCGACCCGATCGAGGCGCAGGCGTTGCTGGCGACGTACGGGCAGGACCGTCCGGTGGATCAGCCGTTGTGGCTGGGTTCGATCAAGTCGAACATCGGGCACACCCAGGCCGCGGCCGGAGTGGCCGGCGTCATCAAGATGGTGCTCGGCATGCGACACGGCGTACTGCCGCGCACCCTGCACCTCGACGAACCCTCCCCGCACGTCGACTGGTCCTCCGGCGCGGTGCGGCTGCTGTCCGAGGACGTGTCCTGGCCCGAGACCGGACGGCCCCGGCGGGCGGGCGTCTCCTCCTTCGGCATGAGCGGGACGAACGCCCACGCCGTGCTCGAACAGGCCCCGGACGACGTGGAGTACGAGTACGGGGAGCGGCGTCACGACCGCGATCAGGGTGACCCCGAGGCCCACGACCGCGAGGCGGAGCCGCCGGTGGTGGTCCCGTGGGTGGTGTCCGGACGTACGGAAGCCGCGCTGCGAGCGCAGGCCGGGCGACTGCTCGGCCGTGTGCGTGGACAGGATGAACCGGCGCCCCTGGACGTCGGTTTCACCCTGGCGACCGCGCGGTCGGTGTTCGAGCACCGGGCTGTCCTCCTCGCCGGTGACCGGGAAGGTCTTGCCGACGGCCTGCGGGCACTCGCGGACGGAAGTGTGGCGCCCGGCGTGGTGCGGGGCGTCGCGGGCTCGCGTGGACAGGCTGTCTTCGTGTTCCCGGGTCAGGGTTCGCAGTGGCTGGGTATGGCGGCGGATTTGCTGGAGTCGTCCCCGGTGTTCGCCGGTCGGGTGGCGGAGTGCGGTGCGGCGCTGGCTCCGTTTGTGGACTGGTCGTTGACCGAGATCCTGCGTGATGCTTCCCAGGACGAGGCGTGGCTGGGTGAAGTCGACGTAGTGCAGCCGGTGTTGTGGGCCGTGATGGTGTCGTTGGCCGAGGTGTGGCGGTCGGTGGGTGTCGTACCGGCTGCTGTGGTCGGTCATTCGCAGGGGGAGATCGCTGCCGCGTGTGTGGCGGGTGCTCTGTCGTTGGAGGACGGGGCGCGGGTGGTGGCGCTGCGTAGTAAGGCGCTCAAGGTCCTGTCCGGGCGGGGCGGGATGGTGTCGGTCTCGCTGGGCGAGGAGGCCGTTGGTGGTCTGCTGGCGCGGTGGGAGGGCCGGCTGTCGCTGGCGGCGGTGAACGGTCCCGGTGTGGTGGTGGTGTCCGGCGACGCGGACGCGCTGGACGAGCTGCTGGCCGTCTGTGAGGCGGACGGAGTACGGGCGCGGCGGATCGCGGTGGACTACGCCTCCCACTGCGCGCACGTGGAGGAGATCGAGAGCGTCCTTGCGCGGGAGTTGGCAGATGTCGCCCCGCGTCCGGCGTCCGTGCCGTTCTATTCGACGGTGACCGGCGGAGTGCTGGACACGTCGGCTCTGGATGCCGGCTACTGGTACCGCAATCTGCGCCAGACGGTGCGTTTCGCGGAGACGGTGGACGCGCTGCTGGATGACGGTTTCCGGTTGTTCGTGGAGTCCAGTGCTCACCCGGTGCTGACGATGGGGATCGAGCAGACCGCCGAAGCCCACGAAAGTGCCGTTACCGCGGTGGGTTCTCTACGGCGGGGTGAGGGCGGCCTGGAGCGCTTCCTCACCTCGGCCGCCGAGGCCTTCGTCGGTGGCGCGGCCGTCGACTGGGCCGCCCTGTTCGAGGGGACGGGCGCGCGCCGTGTCGAGCTGCCCACGTACGCCTTCCAGCGCGACCGCTACTGGCTGGAGAGCACCGGCCCGGAAGACGATCTGCAAGCCGCCGCGGGGCTGGGTCTGAGGGCGGCCGGTCATCCGCTTCTCGGCGCCGCGCTGACCCTGCCGGCGACGGGTGGAGTACTGCTGACCGGGCGGCTGTCGCTGCGGACCCATCCCTGGCTGGCCGACCACGCGGTGTCCGGGGCCGTGTTGCTACCGGGAACGGCGTTCGTGGAGCTGTCCCTCCGGGCGGGGGACGCGGTCGGCTGCGACCGGCTGGAGGAACTGACGCTGGAGGCGCCTCTTCTCCTGCCCGAGGACGGCGCGGTCGCGGTCCAGGTGGTTCTGGACGGTCCGGAGGAAGACGGGCGACGGCAGCTCGGCGTGTACTCCCGTCGTGACGACACCACCGGAGGCGTCGACACCTCCGGCACACCCTGGACGCGTCATGCCTCGGCGGTGCTGGTGCCGGGTGGTGGTGGCGCTGGTGGTGCGGGTGTCGTGGGGGTGGACGGGGATCTGCGGGTGTGGCCGCCGGAGGGTGCGCGGGTGGTCGATCTCGGGGGGTTCTACGAGCGTCTGGCGGACACAGGGGTGTCGTACGGGCCGGCGTTCCGGGGGCTGGTCGGGGTCTGGGAGCGGGGTGAGGAGGTCTTCGCCGAGGTGGCGCTTTCGGAGGAGGCCCGAGCGGAGGCGGCCCGGTACGGACTGCACCCCGCACTGCTGGACTCGGCCTTGCACGCCTGGCTGACGGACACCGGGCACGACCGCGGAGGCGTCCGGCTGCCGTTCGTGTGGCGTGGTGTGTCGTTGTTCGCGACCGGCGCCTCCGCGCTGCGGGTACGGCTGACGCCAGTGGGCGACGACGGACTGTCCGTACTGGTCACCGACATGGAAGGCACACCGGTCGCGTCGGCGGACGGCCTGGTGACGCGAGAGCTCACCGGGGAACAGTTCGCGGTTCCGGCAGGGGTGAACAACGCGTTGTACCGGGTGGACTGGAGTACGCGGCCCGGTACGGACGGGGTGACGGCGAGCGGCGGCTGCGCCGTTGTCGGAGCGGACACCTCCCTTCTGGTCGGCGCGCTCAAGACGGCGGAGGGGTTGCCGGAGCAGTACACGGACCTGGCGGCTCTCGAAGAGCAGGTGCTCGCGGGTGCGCCGGTCCCCGGCCTGGTGTTCGTCAACGCCGTATCGGATACGGCGGGGGACGTCCTCGCGGCGACGCGACGGATGACGCACCGGACGCTGGACCTCATCAGGACGTGGCTGGCGGCAGACGCCCTCGAACCGGCGCGGCTGGTCCTGGTGACACGAGGGGCGATGGCCGTGGGCGCCGACGAGTCCCCGTCCGACCTGCCGGCGGCCGCCGCGTGGGGGCTGGTGCGCTCCGCGCAGGCCGAGCACCCGGACCGACTGGTGCTGCTGGACCTGGACGACACCGAGGCGTCGCTCGGTGCGCTGCACGAGGCCGCGCTGACCGGAGAGCCTCAACTCGCCCTGCGGGAAGGCAGGGTCCGCGTGCCGCAGCTGGCCGGTGGCGCCGCCGAGGGGGTGCTGGTGCCCCCTGGTGACGCGCGGGCCTGGCGGCTGGAGGCGTCCGCGGACGGGACGCTGGAGAGGCTGGCACTGCGGCCGGCCCCGGACGCGAATCGTGAACTCGGCGAGCACGAGGTGCGGATCGCCGTACGGGCGGCGGGGCTGAACTTCCGCGACGTGCTCATCGCGCTGGGGATGTACCCCGACCAGGCCCTGATGGGCGGCGAGGGGGCGGGCGTCGTGGTCGCCACCGGGCGTGGCGTCTCCGCCTACGCCGTCGGCGACCGGGTGATGGGCATCTGGTCCGGCGGTTTCGGACCGCTGGTCGTGGCGGACCACCGCACACTCGCGCGCGTCCCGGACGGCTGGTCGTTCACCGAGGCCGCGTCCGTACCGGTGGCGTACGTCACCGCCCTCTACGCGCTGCGTGAGCTGGCGGGGGTGCGCGCCGGCGAGTCGCTGCTCGTGCACTCCGCCGCGGGCGGTGTCGGCATGGCCGCGGTGCAGCTCGCGCGGGCCTGGGGCGTCGAGGTGTTCGCCACCGCGAGCCCGGCCAAGTGGGACACCGTGCGGGCCCTGGGCGTCGACGAGGCGCACCTCGCGTCCTCGCGGACCACGGAGTTCGAGCGGCGGTTCGGCGAGACCTCGGGCGGAACCGGAGTGGACGTCGTCCTCAACTCCCTGGCCGGGGAGTTCGTCGACGCCTCGCTACGGGTGCTGCGTCGCGGTGGACGCTTCGTCGAGATGGGCAAGACGGACCTACGAGACCCCGCCGTGATCGCCGCGGACCACCCGGGTGTGGAGTACCGGGCCTTCGACCTGGGGGAGGCGGGTCCCGAACGGATCGGCGAGATGCTCGCGGAGGTCGTCGAACTCTTCGCGCAAGGCCGGCTGCGCCTTCTCCCGGCGCGGGTGTGGGACGTGCGCAGGGCGCCCGAAGCCTTCCACTTCATGAGCCGGGCCCGCCACGTGGGCAAGCTGGTACTCAGCGTCCCGGCCGTGCCGGACCCGGACGGCACCGTACTGATCACCGGAGCGGGAGGTGTCCTCGGACGCCTCGTCGCACGGCATCTCGTCGAGGAGCACGGGATGCGCAGGCTGCTGCTGGTGAGCCGCCGCGGGCCGGACGCCGAGGGGATGCCGCGACTCCAGGAGGAGCTGGCCTCCCTCGGCGCGTCGGTCCGGGTCCTGGCATGCGACGTCGCCGACCGCGAGGCGGTCTCGGCCCTGCTCTCCGACCTGCCGGACGGCGGCGGACTCACCGGGGTCGTCCATGCCGCGGGCGTCCTGGACGACGCGACGCTCACGTCCCTGACCCCGCAGCGGATCGACGCCGTACTGCGCGCCAAGGCGGACGCGGCGTGGCACCTGCACGAGCTGACACGCCGCTTCGACGTGACCCTGTTCGCCCTGTTCTCCTCCACCGCGGGCGTCCTGGGCTCCGCAGGCCAGGCCAACTACGCCGCGGCCAACACCTTCCTGGACGCCCTGGCACAGCACCGCGGGGCCCTCGGCCTGCCGGCGACCTCGCTCGCCTGGGGGCTGTGGGGCGAGAGCACCGGCATGACCGGCCACCTGAACCGAACGGACCTGTCCCGGATGACACGCGGCGGACTGCTTCCCCTCAGCTCCCGGGAGGGGCTGGAACTGCTCGACGCCGCGGGCGGCCTGGCCGAACCCGTCGTCGTGCCCGCACGGTTCGACACCGACGCGCCGGCCGTCCGGGCGGCGCAGGGTGCCACGCCGCCGCCGGCCATGCTGCGGAGCCTCGTACGGCGTCCGGCACCGGCACGGCGGGCGCTCGCCCAGGCACCACGACAGCCGGAGGAACCGTCGCTGTCCCGCACTCTCCCGGGACTCGGCGAGGCGGAGCGCAGGAGGACGCTGGTGCGGCTGGTCCAGGACCACGCCGCCACCGTCCTAGGGCACGGGTCGGCGGTGTCCATAGCGACCGACCGGGGCTTCCTCGAACTAGGCTTCGACTCCCTCACCGCCGTCGAACTCAGAAACCGGCTCAACGCGGCCACGGGGCTACGGCTGCCGGCCACCCTGATCTTCGACTATCCGACCCCCGAGGCACTCGCCCGACACCTCGGCGACGAGTTCGCGCCCACCCCCGAGTCCGGCGGTGCGGACACCCTCGCCGCGGAACTCGACCGGCTGGAGACCGCGTTGCGCGAGGCCGGCCCGGACTCCGGTCCCCAAGCGCGTGACCTCGTCGCCACGCGGCTGAACAGACTCCTGGCCGCCGTGTCCGCGTGGGGCGGGGACCGGGCCGAGAACGGACCGGACGCGGCCGACGCCCCCGCCAAGGTCGCCGACCACCTGGACACGGCGGAGGCGGACGAACTCTTCGCCTTCATCGACCAGGAGTTCGGCCCGTCGGAGGATTCCGGTTCCGCTTGATCCCCATGACGAAGCCACCAGCGCATCCCTCGGAGCGCCCCTCCGAGACCTCCGCCGTGAGCCCTCCCGCCCACACGACCGCGTGCCCTGTCACGCGGTCGCCGAGGTCATTCCCGTCCTGCCCGCCGCACGCCCAGCTTCCCGAGTTCGTGAGGTCCTGATGTCGGAACAAGAAAAGCTCCTCGGTTACCTCCGGCGGGTCACGGCCGATCTGCACCAGACCCGCAACCGCCTGCAGGAGGTCGAGGCGGCGGCGCACGAGCCGATCGCGATCGTCGGGATGGGCTGCCGCTTCCCCGGCGGCGCGGGCACCCCCGAGGACTTCTGGCGCCTGGTCCACGGCGAGGAGGACGCCGTCACGCCCTTCCCGGCGGACCGTGGATGGGACACCGGCGCCGTGTACGACCCCGATCCCGACCAGCCGGGCACCACCTACGCCCGCGAGGGCGGATTCCTCCACGAGGCCGGCGACTTCGACGCCGACTTCTTCGGCATCTCGCCGCGCGAGGCCGTCGCCATGGATCCCCAGCAGCGCCTGCTCCTGGAGACCGCCTGGGAGGCCATCGAGCGCGCGGGCATCGACCCGGCCTCCCTGCGCGGCAGCCAGTCCGGTGTCTTCGCCGGAGCCGTCGCACCCGACTACGGGCCCAGGGTCCACGAGGCCACCGACGGCGTCGAGGGCCATCTGGTCACCGGCAGCGCCATCAGCGTCGTCTCCGGACGCGTCGCCTACAGCCTGGGCCTGGAAGGCCCGGCGGTCACCGTGGACACCGCGTGCTCGTCCTCCCTGGTGGCGCTCCACCTGGCTGCCCAGGCCCTGCGCCGCGGCGAGTGCGGCCTCGCCCTCGCCGGTGGTGTCACCGTCATGGCCACCCCCGGCACCTTCATCGGCTTCAGCCGCCAGCGCGGCCTCGCCCCCGACGGCCGCTGCAAGCCCTTCGCGGCCGGGGCGGACGGCTTCGGCCCGGCCGAGGGAGCCGGCATGCTCCTCCTGGAGCGCCTTTCCGACGCCCGGCGCAACGGGCACCCGGTACTCGCCGTCGTACGCGGCACCGCCGTCAACCAGGACGGCGCGAGCAGCGGACTGTCCGCGCCCAACGGCCCCGCCCAGCAGCGCGTCATCCGGGCCGCCCTCGCGGACGCCGGCCTCACCGCGGGCCAGATCGCCGCCGTGGAGGCGCACGGCACCGGGACGAAGCTCGGCGACCCCATCGAGGCCCAGGCGCTGCTGGCGACCTACGGGCGCGAACGCCCCGCCGACTCACCCCTGCTGCTCGGTTCGGTGAAGTCCAACATCGGGCACACCCAGGCCGCGGCCGGCGTGGCCGGCATCATGAAGATGGTGCTGGCGATGCGGCACGGCGTACTGCCGCGTACTCTGCACGTCGACGAGCCCTCCCCCCACGTGGACTGGTCGGCCGGTTCCGTACGGCTCCTCACGGAGACGACCCCCTGGCCCGGAGGCGAGGAACCGCGCCGGGCCGGTGTGTCCTCCTTCGGCATCAGCGGAACCAACGCCCACGCCGTCCTCGAAGAAGCACCCGCCGAGCAGGACGAGGACCAGGCGGCGGACGCCTCGCCCGCGCCCGCCGCGCAGGCCACCACCGCCCCCGCGACCTTTGCCGCCCCCACCTCGGACCAGGACACGCAGACCCCGCCGCGCACCGCGCCGACGGCCCCGCCGGTCGTTCCCTGGATCATGTCCGCCAAGTCCGCGACGGCGCTGCGCGCCCAGGCCGGCCGCCTGCTGGAGCACCTGGCGGCCCACCCCGAGCTGACCGGTGCCGACACCGGCCTCTCGCTCGCCACCACGCGTTCCGCCTTCGACCATCGCGCGGTCGTCCTGGCCCCCGACCGGACAGCAGCGATCCGGCAACTGGAGTCGTACGCCGCGGGACGAGGCACGCCGGGCCTTGTCGACGGTGTCGTCCGTCGTGGTACCGGGACCGTCTTCGTGTTCCCGGGGCAGGGTTCGCAGTGGCTGGGTATGGCGGCGGGGTTGCTGGAGTCGTCTCCGGTGTTCGCCGGTCGGGTGGCGGAGTGCGGTGCGGCGTTGGCTCCGTTTGTGGACTGGTCGTTGACGGATCTTCTGCGTGATGCCTCGGGTGATGATGCCTGGCTGGGTCAGGTGGATGTGGTGCAGCCGGTGTTGTGGGCTGTGATGGTGTCGTTGGCCGAGGTGTGGCGGTCGGTGGGTGTCGTACCGGCTGCTGTGGTCGGTCATTCGCAGGGGGAGATCGCTGCCGCGTGTGTGGCGGGTGCTCTGTCGTTGGAGGACGGGGCGCGGGTGGTGGCGTTGCGCAGTAAGGCGCTCAGGGTCCTGTCCGGGCGTGGCGGGATGGTGTCGGTCTCGCTGGGCGAGGAGGCCGTTGGTGGTCTGCTGGCGCGGTGGGAGGGCCGGCTGTCGCTGGCGGCGGTGAACGGTCCCGGTGTGGTGGTGGTGTCCGGTGACGCGGATGCCCTGGACGAGCTGCTGGCCGTCTGTGAGGCGGACGGGGTCCGGGCGCGGCGGGTGGCGGTGGACTACGCCTCGCATTGCGTGCACGTGGAGGAGATCGAGGGAGTTCTGGCGCGGGAGTTGGCGGGTGTCGCGCCGCGTTCGGCGTCGGTTCCGTTCTATTCGACGGTGACTGGTGGGGTGCTGGACACGTCGGGTCTGGATGCCGGTTATTGGTATCGCAATCTGCGGCAGACGGTGCGTTTCGCTGATGCGGTGGACGCGCTGCTGGATGACGGTTTCCGGTTGTTCGTGGAGTCCAGTGCTCACCCGGTGCTGACGATGGGGGTCGAGCAGACCGCCGAGGCGCACGAGGTCGCGGTGACGGCGGTGGGTTCTCTGCGTCGGGGTGAGGGCGGCGTGGAGCGCTTCCTCACCTCGGTCGCGGAGGCTTTCGTCGGTGGCGCGGCTGTGGACTGGGCCACCGTGTTCGAGGGGTCGGGCGCGCGCCGCGTCGAGCTGCCCACCTACGCCTTCCAGCACCAGCGCTACTGGCTGGAGAGCGTCAAGGCGGGGCACCTCGGCCAGGGCATGGCCGCCGACGACCGCCAGGACGCGATCTTCTGGGACGCGGTCGAGCGCGAGGATCACGAAGCGCTGGCCGCCACGCTGCACGTCGAGTCGGCGGAGCAGCAGGACTCCTTGGGCGCCGTCCTGCCCGCCCTCGCGCAGTGGCGCCGGCAGCGTCGTTCCGAGTCGACGGTGGACGCGTGGCGCTACCGCGCGGTGTGGCGTCCGTCGGCCGGTACGGCGACGCGTGTCTCACTGACCGGCACGTGGCTCGTCGTCGTACCGTCCGGTCGCGGCGACGACCCGCTGATCGTCGGGGCGCGGCAGGCGCTCGAAGAGCACGGCGCGCACATCGTGACCCTCGAACTGGACGCGGAGGACGCCGGCCAGGAGGCCCGAGCCGGACTGTCGCGTCGTCTGGACGACATCACCGCGGGACACGACCCGGCGGGTGTGCTCTCGCTGCTGGCACTGGACGAGACCCCGTACCCCGGACACCCCGTCGTCACCACCGGGCTGGCGCTGAGTCTCACCCTGACGCAGGTTCTCGGCGAGACCGGGACGCGGGCCCCGCTGTGGTGCGCGACGCGGGGCGCCGTGTCGACCGGGAGCGCCGACCCGCTCCTCAGCCCGGCACAGGCGGCGGTGTGGGGTGTGGGCCGTGTGGCCGCGCTGGAGTACCCGGACAGCTGGGGCGGCCTGGTCGACCTGCCGCAGAACATGGACGGGCGGGCGCGGTCCCGGCTCGCCGGAGTGCTCACGGACACCGGAGGGGAGGACCAGGCGGCGGTCCGGGCCTCCGGGACCCTGCTGCGCCGGCTGGAGCCCGCGCCGCTGGGGGAGACCCGTCCGCGCCGCACATGGAAGCCCCGGGGCACCGTTCTCGTCACCGGTGGCACCGGAGCGCTGGGTACCCATCTCGCCCGCTGGCTGTCCCGCAACGGCGCCCAGCACCTGATCCTGACCAGCCGCAGGGGCCCCGCCGCGCCCGGTGCCGACGCCCTGGTCGCCGAACTGGGCGCGCTGGGCACTCGGGTCACGGTCACCGCCTGTGATGTCACGGATCGCGAGGCACTGTCACGCCTCCTGGCCGACGTGCCCGAGGACCTTCCCCTCAGCGCCGTCATCCACGGCGCCGCCCACATCGATCTCGCCGCGCTGTCCGAGACGACCGTGGCGGAGTTCGCCGACGTCATGAACGCCAAGGCGGCCGGAGCGGCGCACCTGGACGCCCTCCTACGGGACACCCCGCTCGACGCGTTCGTGCTCTTCTCGTCCGTCTCGGCCGTGTGGGGCGTCGGCGACCACGGCGCGTACGCGGCGGCGAACGCCTACCTGGACGCCCTCGCCGAACAGCGACGGGCGAACGGTCTGCCGGCCACGTCGGTGGCCTGGGGCGTGTGGGACGCCGTCGGCGACAACGTTCCCGAAGCTCTGGACCTGGACCAGCTACGCCGTCGCGGACTGCGCTTCATGGACCCCGACCTGGGCATCGCCGCACTACAGCAGACGCTCGACCACGACCAGACGCACCTGGCGATCGCCGACATCGACTGGGAGAGCTTCCTCCCCGTCTTCACCTCCGCGCGTCCCAGCCCCCTGCTGGAGGAGTTGCCGGCGGCACGGCGTATCCAGGAGGAGAACGCCACCGGTACCGGCGGAACGCCCACGGGCACGGCGGACGACGCGTCCGCCCCCCTGCGGCAGCGCCTGGCAAGCCTGACACCCGGCGAGCGCCGCCCCGCCGTCCTCGGCCTCGTCCACGAGCAGGTGGCGGCCGTCCTCGGGCACGACACCCCCGACTCGGTCGACGCGGAGCGGGCCTTCAAGGACCTCGGGTTCGACTCGTTGACGGCGGTGGAGCTGCGGAACCGGCTGAACGCGGCCACGGGCCTGCGGCTGCCCGCCACCCTCATCTTCGACTACCCCAGCAGCGCCGTACTGAGCGGATACATCGAAGAACGACTCCTCGGGACCCTGGCCTCCGCCGACGCCGGGACCATGGCCCCACTGCCCGACCAGATGACGACGGCACCCACCACCGGAGCGTCCGACGACGAACCCGTCGCGATCGTCGCGATGAGCTGCCGCTACCCGGGCGGGGTGACCTCGCCGGAGGAGCTGTGGCAGTTGATCATGTCCGACGGGGACGCGATCGGCGGCCTGCCGACCGACCGCGGCTGGGACATCGAGGGCATCTACGACCCCGACCCCGACGCCCCTGGCAAGACCTACGTGCGTGAGGGCGGATTCCTCTACGACGCGGCCGCGTTCGACCCGGCGTTCTTCGGGATCTCGCCCCGTGAGGCGGCGGCGATGGACCCGCAGCAACGGCTGCTCCTGGAGACCTCCTGGGAGGCGCTCGAACGCGCCGGCCTGCCCGCGCAGAGCCTCCGCGGCAGCCGGACCGGTGTCTTCATCGGCTCCAACTACCAGGAGTACGGCCCCCGGGTGCACGAGGCGCCCGAGGGCTCCGAGGGACACCTGATGACGGGCAACGCGGCCAGCGTCGTGTCCGGACGCGTCGCCTACTCCTTCGGTTTCGAAGGCCCCGCCGTGACGGTGGACACGGCGTGTTCCTCCTCGTTGGTAGCGCTGCACCTGGCGGCTCGGGCGCTGCGCCAGGGCGAGTGCTCCCTCGCCCTCGCGGGTGGCGTGGCCGTCATGCCCAATCCCAGTGCGTTCATCGGGTTCAGTCGTCAGCGCGGCCTGGCTCTGGACGGGCGCTGCAAGCCTTTCGCGGATGCTGCGGACGGCATGGGACTCGCCGAGGGCATCGGAGTCTTGCTGCTGGAGCGGTTGTCTGACGCGCGTCGCCATGGGCATCGGGTGCTGGCGGTGGTGCGGGGTTCGGCGGTCAATCAGGATGGTGCGAGTAATGGTCTGACGGCGCCGAATGGTCCGTCGCAGCAGCGTGTGATTCGTGCGGCGTTGGGGAGTGCGGGGCTTTCGGCGGCCGAGGTGGACGCGGTCGAGGCGCACGGGACCGGGACGCGGTTGGGTGACCCGATCGAGGCGCAGGCGCTGCTCGCGACGTATGGGCAGGACCGTCCTGGGGACCGGCCGTTGTGGCTGGGGTCGGTGAAGTCGAACATTGGTCATACGCAGGCGGCTGCGGGTGTGGCCGGGATCATGAAGATGGTGTTGGCGATGCGGCATGGTGTGCTGCCGCGCACCCTGCATGTGGATGAGCCGTCTTCGCATGTGGACTGGTCCGAGGGTGCTGTTGAGTTGTTGACGGAGTCGGTGGCGTGGCCTGAGAGTGACCGTCCTCGTCGGGCGGGTGTGTCGTCGTTCGGGATCAGTGGGACGAACGCGCATGTGGTGCTGGAGCAGGCGCCTGAGGTTTCTGACGCGGTGGAGGTGACGGAACGACCGGTTCCGGTGTCGTCGTTGCCGGTGGTGCCGTGGGTGGTGTCGGGTCGGTCCGGGGCGGCGTTGGAGGCGCAGGCGGGTCGGCTGGCGTCGTTCGTGGCCGAGCGGCCGGGTTTGTCGCCGGTGGAGGTCGGGTCTGCTCTGGTGTCGGGCCGGTCGGTGTTTGAGCATCGTGCTGTGGTGCTGGCGGGTGATGTGGCTGGTTTCGG
>NZ_JBIAFO010000040.1:0-28515 GCF_042869355.1 Streptomyces sp. NPDC007088 | reverse complement strand
CCCGCGGAGCGGGTCCCTTAGGGCGGCGCCCGAAGCAAGCGAACCACCGCGCTGCGCGCGGTGGTTGCGCTCCCGCTCTGCGGGAGCCTGACAGTCGGCTGCGCCGACTGCACAACCTGGCCGCTGCGGCCAGGTTGACGATCCGGGAGCTGCGCTCCCGGATCTGCGGGTCCGCTGCGCTCCCCCTCCTCGCCGGTCCTTCCGGCTGCGCCTCCAGGACTTCTGGGCCCGCTGACGCGGGCCTCGCTGGCTATAGGGGCCGGGCTTTGGGTGACAGTTCGTCAGCGGAACCACGCAGGGGTGGTGTGTTGTGTCTCGCCGACCAGTGGCGGGTGCTTCCCTTCTAGAAAAGTTTTGGTGATTCCGGAGATTTCTCTGTTGCCTCCACTCCGAGCTGGCAGGTGCGGCGGTTAACGGCGCGTCACATGACCCGTCTGCGCCGGTGTTGCATTGGACTCATTTTGTTGATTTGTGGGATACATCAGAGGGTGGTGTGGCCTCCTGACAGAGTGGATATGCCTACGTTCGGGTGTGGTGTGGCTCTGGAGGGCAAATGAGTGCCGAGGCTTTCGGCTCTATGGCTCTGTTGTTCAGTGAAGCGGCAGGACGTATCCGTGTCTCGGTCTCGGGGGTTCCTGAGGGCACGCATGCGCTGTCGGTGCCTGTACGGCGTGAGGGGGCAAACCGCCCGCCCCGCAATCGCCAAGGGCTGCTGCGTATCCAGGAAGTCGATCTGGTGACCGCTCGGGGGCAGCAGGCCTACGAGCCGCCTGAGGGTCTGGATAGCCGGCACTTGGTCTGGGTGTTGTCTGCGAAGCAGCGGCGCTCTTGGTCCACGGTGGTATCTCGTTTCGGCGACAGGGCGTGGGATGTAGCCCTGTCGCTGGTGCGGTGCGGAGGTGTGGTCCTGCGTTGCGCGGTTGACGACGACCTGGAGCTCGCCGGTCCGTTGGCATGGCGTCTGTCTCATTCGTGGGCTTTGCAGGCGGATAAGTTGCTGCAGGAGCTGCGCGGGTGGCGGGATCCCGACGAGGTGCGCAAGGAGCTGCTTGCGCTGACGGCGCCGGTGCCGGAGTTGGAGCACGAGCAGGCGTTGTTGGATGCCTGTCCGGCCGGTTCGGCGTTGAGGGTGCCTCAGGGAAGCGCGGTCGGGACTGAGGCTTGGTCTGCCTATGAGGCTGCGGTGCGTGCGGCTGCGGTGTGGTGGCCGGTGCACCGGGATGAAGAGCGGTTGTCTGCGAAGGAGTTGGCCGGTCTTGCGTTGAGTGGGTCGAAGAAGTGGACTCCTGCGCGGCAGACGGCGTTCGAGAACCTGGTCGGCATGAGTTTTGACCTGGCGCTCGATGAGGCTGATGTGGATATCCGGGTGCGGGGGCCTTTGCGGTGGCGGGTCGGTTCGGTTGCTGCGGATGCTGCGGTGGCTAAACCGTGGATTGCTCTGCCTGCTGAGGCTCTGCGGCTGGTGGGAGAAGTCGAGCATGGCGGGTGCGGGGTCTTTCTGGTGGAGAACTCCGAGACCTTTGAGCGCGTGTGTGGGATCCCGGAGATCACGTCGCAGTGGCTGTGCATCTGGGGCAAGGGGTACGTGACCAACAAGCTGATTGCCTTGCTGGAGTGGATGCGTCCGGAGCGGCTGGCCATCTGGGGAGACCTGGATGCTGACGGGATTGCCATCATCGATGACTTGTCCCGGCGGTTGGGCCGCAAGGTGCATGCGGTGGGGATGGAAGTGGAGATGTGGCGCGCTGGCCCTTACCGGGAGCAGGAACCCGATCAGTATCCGAAGGCCCGTGAGTTGGCGGCGCGGATGGCGGCGGAGGGTCCGGTGGAGTTGCGGGTGCTGGCTGCGGAGATCGCGGTCACGGGTGAGTCGTGTGAGCAGGAGCCGTTGCACAGGAAGGTGCTTCCTCGCCTGGTAGGGCTGTTGGAGGCGGTGCCGGCCGATGGATGAGCAGCTCGCGTTCGGGGATGGTGATCGGGAGGATCTGGCGGCGGCTGTTCAGTTGGCCAACTGGCGGGCGTTCATGGCTCCCGTTGCTGAGGATGCTGGTGCTGTGGCGCAGCATCCGGAGGTGGCGCGGGTGGCGCTTGCGATCTTGAAGGTGTTTGCCGAGCATGCCGGGGCGCATGGCCTTTCGAAGGCTGACGTCGTGCGGGCGTTGCAGGGCAATGCGCAGGGTTGGTCGGAGGAGCTGATCGGCCGTCGGTTGGCTGTCCTGATTCGGCTGGGATTTCTTGAGCCGTATCTTCTGAAGTCTCATCAGGACCGATATGTGGTGCGGCCTGCTGGGCTGGCGGGTGCTTTGGCGGCTGAACGGCTGGCGGAGCACGGGGGCGTTGATGAGTTGATCTTGCTGCTGGATCGGGCGAGGGCCGTGTTCGACCGCAGCAATCCCGATCCGGAGGCGGCGCTGGACTATCTGGTGTCGTGCCGGAACGCGTTGCAGGTGTTCGCGTTGGATCTGCAGCGGCAGATCGCTACCGGCACGACAGCCGAGTTGATGGAGTCGCATCGGCAGCATGATCATCAGGGGTTCACGCGCCAGGTGAAGGAACTGAACCAGCTGGTCACGGACCGGTTCAGTGGCGACTGGGCGCTCGAGGAGGCTGGTTCGGCTCTGATCGAGGCGGAGCAGTTCTATCGTCTGCAGGTCATGGCTGCTGCGGACAGGGTGCTCGAGCAGGGCGGTGGCAGTCTGAACTTTGACGTGCTGACCGTGAGGGAGTACGACCACGCCGCGGTCAAGGGTGACGTCGAGCTACTGTCGCAGGTGGGTACGGCGTTGGTGGCTGATGTGCCGGCGGTGTGGATTGAGCCGGCTCAGCTGATGGAGACGGTGGAGGGCTTCGCTCCCCGCTCTCGGGCACGCGTACGGCCCCTCGTGGTCGAAGATGAGGGCGAGGATGAGGATGATCCTTTGCAGTGGGCCGAAGCGGCGCACGCGCATCTGCAGGAGCGGCGTCGACTGCTGGCCGATGAGCTGTTGACAGTCGACGAGGAAGTGGATCTCACGCAGGCGCTGTATACGGCGGGGTGGCCTGCTGCGGCGTCGATCATCAGCGATGTGCTGGCGCTGAGTGACGATCCTGACGAGCCCTACGCGGTCGTCGTGGAGGACGTCGTGCTGGCCGATCCGGAGGCCTCTGTCACCTATCTGCATCCCTTGCGCCTTCGGCGCCAGGAGGCCGGTGAGAGGGGCGCGGATGGCTTCTGAACAGGGCGCCGTCAGCGGGGCGGATGAGGAAAGAGCGTTCCAAGCAGCGCTGCTTCTGGGGCGGTTGCGGGCTGCTGGCGTGACGTCGGCTGGGACGTCCGCTCCCGTAGCGGCTGCGGCCGCGGCTGCAGCCGCCCGGATCGGGCGCCGTGTGATCCGCGTGCACGGGGCGGGCGGTGCGGCCGATGTGCTGGTCTTGGGGTGGGACGGTGAGACGGCCCCGGCTGCCGGCAGCCTGACGACGGGAGGGCGGCTGGGTCTGTCGCCGGTTCCGACCCTGGTGTGGGCGGTCTGCCTGCGCGCGGCGTGGCCGCGGCCTGAGCGCTCGCCGTACCCGGGCGGACCGTTCAGGCGTGCCGACATTGTGTCGCTGTGTTCTCAGCTGGGCGCGGATGGCGAAGCGGTGAAGCAGGCGGTCGACCGGACCCTGCCGGAGGCCGGCCTGATCGCTGTGGACGGGGATGAGTTGCGGCTGGGGGCGGCTGTTGCGGCGTTGCCTGCTGTGGTGGTGGAGGGCCTGCGCCGCGGGCACCATCTCCTGCCGGCTCCCCTGGCGGATGCGCGGGCGGGTGATCGGGAGCCGACGTCGGTGGTACCGCCGCATGAGGTGCCGGCCGATGCCGAGCCGACGCACGAGATGTCCGATTGGTATGTGCTGCGGTCCGCCATCGCCACGCTGGAGACGGCGCGCAGGCCGGTGCCCCGGGGTGAGCTGCTGATGCTGGCGGACCCGGCGATGCGGGCCGCGGTGGAGCGGGCCTTGCTGCCGTGCGGGCGGCAGCTGCGGCAGACGGCGGACGGCAATTGGATCACCGGGTTTTGTGATCCGCTCGCCGATGCGCTGGTGGCCGAGGGGGTTGGGACCCTCGCCGCGGTGGACCGGGCGGTGCTGGCCTTGGTCCTCTTGCACACGGTGGCGATTCCGAGGGCTCAGGGGCGGCACCGGCACAACCGCTGGACGGGGGAAGCCCACACCGTCACCCTGGCAGAGCTCGCCTCCAACCGGCGGATCTCCAAGGCCGCGATGAGAGCCGCGCTGCGCAGACTGCGGGCAGCGGGCATGGTCGCGGAGGCCACCACGGGCCGCTATCTCCCCGGCCCCGCCTTGGACCGCATGAGCGAGGCCCGCAGCAACCTGCTCTGGGAGGATCTGATCCTGGTCGGTCGGCCGGACGGGCAGTTGGCCGCCGCTATCCGGCGGCGGCGTGGCCTCGATGCGCCTCCTGGCGAGTTGCCCGATGGACCGACAGAGACGGACCGCATGTGAGTCAGCAGATCCAAAGTGCACGTGGCAAGCGTGGGGTGATCGGCACCCGTCAGCTGGTCGCTGTCCAGACGTTCTCCATTGCCCGTCTGACCTCCCACCCGGTAGCCATCGTCCCCGGTACCTTCGTCGCGGTAACCGGGCGGGGGCCGAAGGACTCCAATGAGTCGGGCAAGACCAGCTTCCTGGCCGCCCTGGCCCTGTTGCTAGGGGATCCGGAATGGCGCATGACGGGCGGCGGCTCTGTACACGCGCCCAAGCTGCTGTTCGAGCCCGTCACGGCCGGTGCGTCACCGGAGGTGAACGAGGCCGCATCGGTGGGCTATGTCGTGGGTGTCTTCGCCGAACCCGAGGATCCGGGGGGTAGTGCGCACACCGTGTGGCTGCAGATATCGACCAAGTCGCCGCACATCGAGGTACGGCATGAGGAAGGGGTGCACCTGCTGCTCAGCGGAGACGATCGGAGCCAGCACGAGCTGGCTCCGGAGTTCTTCCGCGCGCTCGGCGGGAAGCTCCTGGGCGCCACGGACTACGCGGAAGTCCTCTATGGCCGCGCCCCGCGTCTGCTCGCCTACATCATCAGCCGCGGCGGCATGCGGTCGCGGCCCTCCTTGCTGAAACTGGATGCGGGCACCTTCACTCCCGTGCAGATCGGGGAGGCGCTGCTCGATCTCACCGGCAAGGCCGGCATGCTCGCCAACGACGTACAGGCCCGCAAGAAGCTGGCCGAGACGCAGAAGAACCTGGCTGACAAGCTGGCCGATGCCGAGAAGTCCTGGCGCGAAGAGGAGATCATCCTTCACTCTGTCGACACCCGGGAGCGGGCCCGGGTGGAAACCGGCCGCGCTCACCACTTCTGGCGCCTGGCATCGGCGCGTGCCGCCCTTGATGCCGTCGTCTACGAGCGCCGTATCAGCAGCAGCCTCGCCCGCGTCGAGGCTGATCTGGAAGCGCTGGCTGGGCAGCATGATGCGGTGCAGGGCCAGCTCACCGAGGCCCGTGACATCAACCAGCTTCAGCACACGGCCCGTTCCGCGCAGGTGCGCAGCGACGGGCTCCAGCGGGAGGTGGAGGAAGCCAGCGAGAAGCTGGGACAGCTCCGAGGCGACCTGGAACGGGCGCAGAAGGATCAGCGCCAGGCGCGGCAACAGGCCGAGGACTATGCCGGCCCCTCCCCCACCGAGCTCGCCGACCACGTCCGCGATCAGGAGGCGCGCCAGCTTCAGGTGAACGCGGAACTCCTGCTGGCAGAGGATCGTGTACGTGCCGTGGAGCGGGAGCTCGCCGAGGCCCGGGAGGGGCGCACTGGACAGGCGGGCGCGGTGCTGCGGGCCCTGGAGGGGGCCTCATCCCACCGGGCGGTGGGACTGATGGCGACCACCCGGATCCATCCTGACGCGCGGCCCTTGTGGGAGGCACGCCTGGCGCCGTGGAGAGAGGCAGTGTGTGTCGCCTCCGATGCTCTGGAGGACGCCACCCAGGCGGTGAGCGGTCTGCCCGGGACCATCCTCATCTGCGGGCCTACCAGTGAACCGGCGGCCGGTCCCGGCGTCCCGGACGGCTTGCCCGAGGGAATCCTGGACGCCGACCGGCTGGCGGCGCCGTTCCTGCATGCCCTGGTCGATGCCACCGAAGTGGCGGTTCCTCCGCATGCCTGGCTGTCTGGGCTGGGCGTTCGCGTCATCGGAGGCTTCGACAAGCCGATCGCCGGCCAGGAGGACATCTGCGCCCACCTGGAAGGGCAGCTGGACCAGGCCCGATCCCAGCACTCCACGCTGGAGACCCGTGCCGGTCTGCACCTGCGCCGGATCACCGAACTGCGCCGCGACATCGAACGGGCCGAGGCCCAAGAGCTCGTACGGCAGCTCGGACCCAAGGTCCGCGAGCTGGAGGAGGCCCTCGCCCAGCACACTGCCGCGCTGCCCGGGCTGCGGACGTCGGCCAAAGAGGCCAGTGATGCGGCGTATGAGGCCCAGACGGCGTTTCGCACCGCCAAGGACCGCGCTCAGAAGCTCGTGGACGTGCTGCGGAAGGTGAAGGACGACAGGGCTCAGGCGCAGCGCAGGAAGGGCAAGCTGGAGGAGCTCCGCAGGACGCCGGGCACCGACCGGGCACGGATGATCTGGACGGGCTCTGAGGAAGAGGCATTGGAGGAGCTCAACTGGAGCTGCCTGCCCGACGATGATCCCGGTGCGGAGCCGGCGGATGGCATCGGCGCTTATGCCGTTGTGCCGCGGGACGCGGAGCGCCCGGCCGAGGTCCGCACCAGTGCGGATCTTCGCAGCGAGAGCCGGTCGCGTCTGGCGGCCGCGCTGACGAGGCTCGCCGCGGACACGGCGACCACCGGTGTGGCCACCGTGGAAATCGCCGACGCGCTGCGTCACCACGAGGCACACACCGATGATCCGCACGACAGAATCTTCCGGAGCTCGCTAACTGCGCTGAAGACGTGGCTTGATGAGTACCAGGAGCGGGATGCAGGGGCTCGGGAGCAAGTGGAGGCCAAGCGGCGGGAGCGAAAGGACGAGCGGAGCTACCTCCAGGACCTCGTCCAGGAGTCACGTCAGGCCCTCGCCGAAACCCAGGAATCCATCAAGGAACGGGTGCACAGTGCGCTCAAGCGCATCAGCGACCAGCTCAACCTGCTGCACAGCAAGGAGGGGTACGCAGCTGACTTGGTCTATAACGTCAGCGAGCCGGAGAGCGCCGAGGGGCAGTGGATCTGCCATGTCGTGCCCCGGTGGCAGCGCAATCCCGGCGGCTCCTTGCTGGCCTATGATGCGCCCACCAACACCGCCCAGGAGAAGCTGTTCTCCATCCATCTCGTCCTCGCTGCCTTGCTGGCCGCGCCCGACGCGAGAGGCCGCGTCCTCATCCTCGACGAACTCGGTGACTCACTCGGCGCGGAGCACCGTCGTGAGGTGATCGCCGCGTTGCGTGATGCCGCGCGGGAGCACGGCATCACCGTGTTGGCCACCTGCCAGGATGGTCTGATGGCGGACGTGGGGCCTATGTGTGGCCAGATCCTGCAGTTCCGCTACTACTCGAAATCCGACCCGCTGAACCGGCCCACTGCCATGTTCGGGTTTGACGCCAACCGGCGCCGTATCAAGCTAACCCTGGACCATCTCGTCGCAAGCCGGTCCTGACCGGTGTGTGCTCGCTGGCTGAGCGGTGCCGGCCCCGGCTGTGGCACGGGAAAGCTGCAGCCTTCGAAGCAGCCTGGGAATCCACAGAAGGCGGCTGACGAGTGCGTGCGCCTGGTGCGAGCGGCTTGCTGGGCGCGCTACGGAGCTTGTGTCTGAGTCAGTTGCTGTGCGCCAAGCGGGGCCGGCCGTTCCCGGGAGGTCGGCGGTCGTAGCCTGTCCTTCCTGGCGCCCTTGCTGCGGCAGGAAGCCTGCCTCATCCGTCCTCATCAGGTTTCAGCCCCGTCTGCCGAGCGATTCGCTCCAGTTGTGGCGTCCAGGGTTTGTCAGGCATCAGATCGTTGAATGCTTCCATCCCGAAGTAGAGCAGCATGAACGCCACGAATGGGGACAACTCGTTGGGGTTTGGTGCCTTCCCGTAGCGAGGACTGTCGTAGAGGCGAACAGCTTCGTCGGAGCTGTCGTCGAAGAAGGCGCGAGCCGCAGCGATCCCAGAGTGGGACAACTGAGTCTCGCTAGTCCAGATCTCCAGCAGGCCGTTGCCAAGGCGCCCCAGAAGCTTGCCCGTCGCGGCGAATTCATTGGCAGAGTTGGACGGGACCACCGCCGCTGCGACGGCATCCGCCACCGCTGCCACCTCCCTGTCGTACGTGAACACGTCGCCTGCGTCCACGGCCTTCCGCAGCCTTCCGTGCGTGTACTGGAAGGCTTTGTTCATGGAGTCGGCCGCGTCCTCGCCGTCACGGGCCAGCCATTGAAGCTGCGCCATGTACTCGATCATCAGACGACGGTTGGGGGCGGCCTCATGCCCAAGTCCATGACGATGCAGGAGCACAACGGCACACGCCTGGCGGTGCAGCGCCGCCACGAGCCCCCACCCGATGACAAAGGGTCGGTGCTCAGACTCCGCAGGAGCGTATTGCCCGACATCTTGTTTCAGCAGCTCAGTGAGGCCTTGCAGGCCCTGGGTCGCCCGCTCGTTGCGCTGCTCAGGAGAGAGATCCACAGAACAACCATCCCGCAATCCACGGGCACAACGCATCAAGATAGAGGGCCTGCAGTCAGTCACTGCGCTCGGACGTCGGCCACCGCAGATGCAGACCTTGCGTCACTGTCTGGCCATTCAAGGGCGGAGCACTGCGAGCCGTCCACCCGGGGCGGCGGCTTCCTGGTGCACCGCACTGATTCCGGGCTCTCGGCCCGGTCCGTGCCAGCAGAGTCCCCGCCGTTCGGGTGAGCGCCGAATCCGGCTTGCAGCACGGGCTGCCCGAACGAGCAGGGCTATGGGAGGGCTGCGGGCGGAGTGGCTTCGTCGGTCCAGTCGCCGTCGAACAGGGCCGCCACCAAGGCCGCACGCTCAGTGGGGAGTTGCCCGGCTCGATGCTTGGTGCGGGTTTTGGCAAGCCACGGACCGATCCTGACCTGCTCACCGTCGACGGTGATGTCCTCACGGGCAGTGGGGGCCCGGCGCTCGCGATGCAGAAAGAGCTCGAGGATCTGTACAGTCTGGGCGAAGGTGCGGCGAGAGCGAGGGGCCGCTGCAAGTGGGGGGGTCTCGGGGGTAAGGCCGAGGTCCGTCATCAGGTGCCGCTGGCCGGTGGCAAGGGTGGTCCACTGGGAGAGCTGGCGGTGCAGCCAGCTGCCGATCTTCACGGATCCGAGGACGGCGTCGCGATGAAGGGCCGCTAGATCGTTCCCAGCAGCCAGATGAGCGCGCAGCAGGTGAAATTTGCGGTGCCAATCCGGGCCGAACGGCAGCTGCCAGTCGGAGTCGATGGCCGCGAGGTCGGCTGCACGCTGCGGTTCGAGCTGGCTCCTGGCGGCCAGTTGGCGCTGCTCGGCGAGCCAGGCCCCGACGGGCGTGGTGGTGGGCGCGGCGAGATGGCCGTGGTTGCGGTGGGAGTCGGCGGCGGCGGCAAGGCGGGCGCGCCAGGCTGCGTCGTGTTTGTCCCAGATCATGCCGAGGGCATCGAGTTCGGCGATCCAGTCCTCCTCGAGGCGGCCGGCGGCGCGGGCCTCGCGTGTGGTGGTGATGAAGGCGCCCAGGTCGTAGCCGACGGGGTCGAGGTGGTCGGTGGGGACGTCGAGGTGGCCGTGAGTGTTGTGGAAGGCCTGCGCGGCAGCCAGGCCCCGGCGGCGGGAGCGGCTGAGGGAGCCGCGGGGGTTGAAGGCGATGAGGTCCATGGCCTGGGCGATGCGTTCGGGGTGGAGGGTGAAGTCGAAGTGCCAGCGGTGCTGGATGATGCGGCTGGTCTCGGCCGTCAGGCGGTTGGTCTTCGTGGGCAGGCGTTCGAGGATGCGGTAGTCGTGGCTGGCGAGGGCTGCGCTGATGGCCCAGACAGGCTCGTAGGGGGTGCCGAGGATGTCTTCAGGGTCTGCGCCCGGCGGGATGTAGACGGGGACGACGAGGTTGGCGGTCTTGCCGCTGACGTCCAGGCGCAGGGCCCTGCCCAGGCCCTGGACGCAGCGGACGATGCTGCTGGTGGGGTCGGCGAAGACGACGGCGTCGACGCTGGGGATGTCGACACCTTCGGCGATCACCTTGGCGTTGGCCAGGACGGCCCTCTTCGAGGCGGCGAAACGGGCGAAGAGCGCGGTGCGTTCTTCGGGTGTGTGGTCGCCGTGGACGAAGAAAGTGTCCGGGTCCAGGCCAGGGAAGGTGTCGGGCTGGGCGTGGCGCAGGCGCCGCAGGGTGTGGCCGAGTTCGGTGGCGAACCGTCTGGCGTCTTCGACCAGGTGGAAGAAGATCAGCACTCTGCGCAGGGAGTGCTGGGCCATGGCGTTGAGGACGGCGAGGTGCAGCGCGCTGGTGCGCAGGGCGTCCGTGGCGTCGGTGGTGGTGGCGGGCTGGTTGAGGCGGGTGCGCAGTTCAGCGTCGGTGATCGTGGGGACGACGATGCGGTAGTCCGCGGCCACCCCGTCGGCGATGGCCTGCGCAAGGGGGTACTCGAAGACCTTTTTGCCGTAGACGGCTTCGTTGTCCATCGAGTTCTCCGCCGTGCCGGGGTCGGACGGTGAGCTGATGCGGCCTGTGCGGGCCGGGGCTGCGGAGCCGGTGAGGTCGGGTGCGGCGAAACTGCGGGGGGTGGCGGTCATGTAGAGGCGCCGGTCCGCGAGGATGCGCCGGCTGTCGTTGGCGATGGCCCACTTCTTGTCCGGCCGGCCGGCGATGCGGTGGGCCTCGTCCATGACCGCCAGGTCGAACGGAGGTACCGGGTAGCGGGCGTGCTGGGCTGCCTCGATCTTGTCGAGCGAGTCGTAGGTGCAGATCACAGTGAGGGCGGGCAGTTGGTCGGGCTCCTCCCCCACGACCGACATCAAAGCGGCCAGGGACTGGGCGCTGCCGGTCGATCCGATGCGGTGGGCGGCAAGGCCGCCGTGGGCGGAGGTGTCCATGGAGGACACGATCACCATGTGCTCCAGGTGGCCGTCGCGGCGCCAGGCGAGGGCTGTCTGGGCGGCCAGGTCGAGGGTGGGGACGACGACCAGGACCAGGCGTGCGTCGAGAGCGTCGGCGGCCCGGATGGACACCAGTGTCTTGCCGGTGCCCGTCGCCGAGACGTACAGAGCCCGGCTGCGTGGCCGCCGCAGATGGCGCACGACCGCGTCGAGCCCCCGCTTCTGGTGCGGGAAGAGGCTGATGCGTTCGAGATCCTGTGGAGTGGATCTGGTCATGGCGATGGGCGGTCCGTGTTCTGATGCGGTTGCTATAGGCAGCCGCTTAGTCGGCCGCAGCGGGTGCGGTGGGCGTGCTGTTCGTCTGTGTGGGCAGGGACGCGGTGGGGGCGGCGGTCTGCTGGGCGAGCTTTCGGTAGCCGGTGGCCGTGATGGTGTGCCAGGACAGGTAGAAGCCGGCAGTCAAGAGCAGGCCCAGGACTGTGATCAGGACAAGGAGCGGCGTGCGGTGCTCTATGTCGTAACGAAGGAGGGCCAAGTCGCTGGCAACGGTGAGTAGGGCGGTGTTGAGGGTCCAGCCGCGGCAGATCCTCATTCGGGAGCGGGCATAGTCAGCCAGCGCTAGCAGGGCGGGCTCGGCGCTCAGGGAGAGGCGAGCCTGGGCATAGAGGCTGTCGGAGGGAAAGGAGGTTTTGCGCAGGCGTCGGCGGATGGGGGCGAGGGTTCTGTCGGCAGCGCGGTCAGCGAGTATGCCCAGCGCATAGGCAGCAGCAAGGCATACTGCAGCGGCTGGCGTTGAGCCTGCTACTGGGGCTGCCTTGGCTGCGGTCTGCGGTCCCGCGGCCGCCACGGCCAGCAAAGCCAGGCCGGAGAGGAAACCGATGCCCACAACCAGCACTTCCACGAACATGGCTGTGGCAGCGGCGAGGGCGGGGGGCTGAGGTTGTGCTGCGCTCACCGGCGCACTCTCCAAATCCGGGCCATGTCGTCGAGCCACCGGTCTTCCAAGCTGCCCTCCCAGGTCTCCTGTAGGTCGTAGCGGGCGTTGGCCAGCCGTTCAAATATGATCAGGCTCTCAGGTTGACTGACAAGCAGGTAGCGGCCGTGCTCGAGGAACTGTTCACTGGCCGGTCCATACTCCTCATAGAGGCGTTCGAGGCGGGGACGTTGCTCTTCGGCGAACTCCACCAGCCGGTCGGCATAGCCTGGCTCGTCTCCGATGGAGTCGAGGAGCACGTCGACGACGTCTTGTGACAGCTCCCGGTCGTAGGGGTGGAGGCTGAAGGTCTGGTAGATGCGCTCGGCCTCGGCGAGGAGACGGTTGTTACGGCTGAAGTCGGGGTGCTCGTCCAACGCTTTGACCCCCCGTTCGACCTCCGAGTCGTACAGCTCTACCAGGGCGATCAAACGGTACAGCGAGCGTCTGACATCGGAGGGGATGTCGGTGGTGACCCCTGGCTTGTACATCAGCGAGTGCGACATGCGCGCCCATACGTCTGCGGCTTCGGTGCGGATCTGCACTTCGCACTCGTAGGGCACGCCGTCTGGATCCATCTCTTCCCCGCGAGGGCGGATTTGAACGTGGAGGCGGGGGTACTCGAGACGATCTTCAGCCCCGGGCTTCTTGCGGTCGTCTTCGACGCGGACGACGGTGAAATTGCTGGTGACCATGTCCAGCGCGCGGTCCAGGAGTGAGGAGTATGGAACCACTATCCGGATGCCCGCTTTGTCTGTTATCTCCTTCCAAGGGTCGGTGTAGGGCTTGTGGTGAGCCTTCTTGATGAAGCTGCTGACCTCTTTCGCCCGCGGGGAGATCTGGCAGTTCAGGTGTAGGCGGGCGGCCCGGCGGCGCATGTAGGCAGCGGTCAGCTCGGCCATCGCCTCGATACGGGGGCGCTCTTGGCGGTAGCGGTGGTACGCCTCAGTGACGGTCAGCGGCACTGTCATCGAAGACAGACTCGGCCTGCGCGGCCTCGCCAGTGGGGCGGTCGCCGCTACGGCGCGCCTTGCCCTGGCCGAAGCTGCGGGTCGAGGTCATGACGCCGGTCACGGTCAGACGCATCCGGCCGTCCTGCAGGTCGGCAAACTGAACCGTTCCGTGATCCACGGCCTCGAGCGGGGAGACGAGAAACGCACCGTTGTCGAACTCAACGCGCATTTTGCGCAGCTTCGGCTCTACCAACTCGAGGTCCTTGTCGAACGTCTGCTCGGGCAGCTCGTTCTCCCGGAGGAACTCCGCGAAGTCGTCCCGATGCGGCGGCTGCAGGTGCGTCTTGATGAAGGCGTCCGGGTCGAGTACCGGCGTCGGGCTCTGCAGTTCGACGAGCAGCGCCATCAGATAGGCGATCCGAGTGTCGGCATCGGAGAACCGTGAGTTGATCCACTCCACGGCCGCGTCGTGGAAGCGGAGGGTGACCTCACGGGGCTCGTTCTTGAGCTGGCATCCGAGGAACTTCTCCCGGAAGAACTTGGCCAGGGCCTTGCCCGTCATCTGCTTGTCGGCGGCCCATCCCTCCATAGGGTCCTCGCTGAGGCCGGCAACGGAGAACAAGGCGATCTTGTAGACCCTGGATGCCTCCGTAAGCAGCAGGTTCGCAAAGTACTGGACATCGAAGGTACGCAGGCCTTCGTCCGTGACGATCTCCGTAGCCTGCACCCCGGTCTCGCGTTCCAGCTTGACCATCAGCAGCGTCTTGAAGCCGTCGAGCTTCGCGGCAGCCACCAGCAGCAACCCGTCGGAACTCGTGCCGGGCTGGCTGGTATGCAGCAGCTGCGCGATCTCCTTCGAAGTCTCCACGAGATCCGACCGGCCCTCGAGATACGCGCGGACCTGATCCGGCAATACCGCCTTGAGCTCGGGGTCGACCACCACCTCACGGCCACGGTTGACGAGGACGTCACTCAGCTTGAGCTGCAGCTCAGCGCGGACGGTATGCGTCAGGCCGCAGACTGCATCGCTCAGCTGAACCTTGGCAGGCATGGGGCCGGACTTCATCCTGCGCGGGATCGCGTGCACGATCGCCTGCTCGATAACCAGATCCGCAAAATCTGACCGCATTCGGCCCCCGCCCGCAATGTTCCAAAATGGTTCGCCGTCGTGAATCACCAGGCCGTCCGTGCGACCCTCGCCCTCGCTCTCCATCCCCTGATGGAGAGCCATGGGTTTTGCAGAGGAATAGCACCTTGTCGCCGGCCCCCCGGAAAACCTGCGCTCATCGTATCGGAACGTAATCGTCAGGATACCGAGGACCGAACAGATCGACGACAGCTACTCCCGCCGGCCGTATCAGCCCAGAGTGTTGGCAGCAGAGTACGGGGACCACGGTGACGATTCGCAAGGGCCGCCGTCGGGCGGGTCCCGGCGCTGCGCAGGGAGACAGGGGCCTGCTTCAGTACGAGCGTGCGCGGGGCCCGTAATCGGGAGGCGGCCATCCCTTCTTGTACGCATCGATCGTGCGCCGGGTATGGGGAGGGGGATGAGGGCAGCCCTGCATGAGGTCGGGCTCTCGCATCGCCCAGGACAGGGCGTAATGGGCGGGACTGAAGGGCCAGATCGTTTTCGGCGGCTTCGCCGGGGCGCGTGAGCCCTTGCGCCGCTTGGGGCGGGGTGGCTGGGGCGGGCATAGTCTGCAGCTTTCAGCGAAGTCCGTCAGGCCGGGCAGGCCGGTGCTGCCCAGCGGGTCGGTGAACAGTGCACCGCCGGTTCCGGAGGTCAGTCGCCATGTAAAGGTGGCGGCCAGTAGCAGGGGGCGTGCCCATGAGGGGACGTGGTGGGTCATGCAGCCCTGGCGTAGTCCGTCGTCGTGGAGGGTGAGGGTGGAGGCGTCCGGGGCGAGGTCGCGGACGTGGGCGGTGGCCAGTTGCGTGACGGAGGCCGCGGTGAAGACGGCGGTGGCCAGCTCGGCCGCCAGGTGGGGATGGGCGCTGGCGCGGTGCAGTCGGTGGGCGACCTCGGCCTCGGTGAGGGCCGGCAGGACGGGTGCGAAGAAGTCCCGGTCTTCGGCCATGGGCGCCCTGCACTGGCAGGGGCGGGTGGCCGAGTCGAAGGCGTTGAGCGTGGTCAGGGCGGGCAGGTTGAGCCACCGGTTGGCCAACGGCCTGCGCGTGGCGGGCTCCGGTGGCGTAGCGGTGGGCGGTTCTGCCGCGGGTAGGAGGGCGGTCGCCTCCGCTACATGGTAGGCAACGCCGACCAGGGCTCGCTCGACGGGCGCGGGAACGTACCGGGTGTGGCAGACCAGCGCCAGCCGGAGACCGGTGCGGTGACGCAGCTGCAGCAGGGCCCCGAGGCGGTGAGGAGTGAGGAAGTGAGCGCGCAGGAGCATCAGGTGGCTGGTGCGGGTAGCGAGGATCCAGGCCGCCGCCAGTGTCCAGGCGGGGGCCGTGTCGAGCTGGCGGTAGCCGGGTACGGGTACGGGCTTGTCCAGGGCGGCGAGGATGTCGTAGGCCAGGGTGAGACTGGAGTCGGTGCCGGGAGTGGGGTGGACGGTGAGTCTTCCGGCTTCGGGGGCGTGTACGGCCAGGGCGGCGCGAGTGTGGATCAGGTCGTCGCCAGGATCGAGGATGACGGTGACCGGAGGCGGGTTGTCGCAGCTGAGCATGGTCAGACGGCCTGCCGTGTGGAAAGTTTGCTGTAGGCCCAGCGCAGCAGTTCCTCATCCACCCGTTTGCGGCCGGTCTCCTTCAGGCCGGTCACCAGATGGTGGGTGATCTTCGCCCAGGCCCGGAAGTTTCCGTGCGCGGCCTCCTGGTCGCAGACCGCGATCAGGTCGGGGTCCGCCTCTGCCCACACAGGGTGGAAGGCGGGGATGACGGTGAGGATCTCGTCCAGGGGCATGCGGCCGATCTCCTGCCAGGCATAGACCCGGGATTCGAGCATCGGCTCGCTCTGCAGCATCTCGAAGCAGCCGTTACCGCCAGTGAAGACGATGGTGAGGTCGGATGCGGTGTCGTCCCACAGGTAGCGCAGGTACTCGAAGCACAGCTTCGACAGCCACTGCGCCTCATCACACACCAGCACACGCGGCTCCTCCAGCGCTCCACGCAGCATGCGGTCGAACTCGATCGCATGTGACGGCGGCCGGCCCGGCAGGCCGAGGGCGTGGAACAGTTCGTGGCGCAGGTCCCGGGTGGAGGGGCGGGCGCGGAACTGGATCCGGCGCGTCAGTGTCGGTGCGAGCTCGCGCAGGGAGGCGTTAACCGCGAAGGACTTCCCGTTGCCTGCCTGCCCGTAGATGCAGATCATCGCCTTCGCCTCGATCGCGGCCCGGATGTTCTCCCGCGCCGTGAGCAGGGCCCGCGTGGAGACGATCTGGGCGCCGGGCAGGCGCATGAAGTGGTCATCCCGCTCTCCGGGCAGACGCCCCTTGCGTTCGGCAGTAGCCATCCGGTGTCACTCCTCGGTCTGCGAAGCGGGGGCGATGACGTCTGTGTCATCCGGCGCCGGGGGGTGCGGCGCGGTATCCGGGTGTGGCCGGATGGCGGAGGCGGGGCGGGGACGGGTCCAGCCTGCGGGCGGGTCCCGGGGCGGGATCAGGTCCGGCAGCGCGCGGGCCGCCAGATCGGTTGCCTTCGCGCGGGCGACCTCCGCCTGGGCCTGCTGACCGGTGACCGCGTGCCGCGGACGAGGAACATCCGGTGTGGTCGTGGCCGTGTAGCGGGTGCGGCGCAGCTTCTCCGCCGCCTTCAAGTCGGCCTTCAGTGCGCGGGCCTTCTTCTCCCTGACCGCGCTGAGCTCTCTGCGCTGCTCGAGCGTCGCCTCCTCGGCCAGGTAGGCGGTCCCCAGATGACGGTCCGGATGCTCGGCCGAGAAGACCTCGATCTGGCCGTCGTAGTGCGGCAGATAGCGCAGCCGCACGCGTGTATCAACGTGGCCGACCATCCACGGCGCGATGTAGAAACGGCGCCGCCACCTGACCCCGCTCGTCGAGATTTTCCGCACCCTGCCGTCGTCCTCCAGGGCAAAGAACGCCAGTTGCTCTTCGGATACGTCCTCGACCGGGGTCGAATCCGCTTCCCACGCCGCCAGCGGGGTCAGCCCCGAGGCGAGGCCCGAGGGCCGGTGCCCGGTGTTCCACCAGCGAACCCAGCCCAGCAGCGCTTCAACGAAGTCCGCGAAGGACAGCAGGTCACCCACCTCGTCGAGGCGATGCACACCCACAGGCCGGGCGCGGCGGGTGTAACCCGGAAGCGAGACCAGGAACATCTCCTCTACCGCACCGTTCAGCGCCTCGATGGTGCCCTTGCGGTAAGGGGTATACGCCGGCAGGTCCTCCACCGGCACCGCGAAACCGCCCAACGCCCGCGCGACCGTACGGCAAAGGAACTCTTTGCCCCGGTCCACCCGCACCCTGCCGGACAGACCACCGAACGGCCCGTAAGGCCCAGCACGGCTGATCCCCGTCCGCAACGCCGCCAGCACCGCATCCCGGGCCGGCTCATGCGGAGTGACCGCCACCCCCACGATCACCTTCGTCGCCACATCGACGAACCACGTCACCCACGGACACACCGACTGCCCCTCGACGTCCACCCGCACCGGGATCCGTTTGTGATCACCCTCCCAGCAGGCATTCCGGTACATCGGCGGGCGTTTACCGAACACGTCATGACGCCGGCGGCCTGCCTCGCCCGACCGCAACCCCGCCCGCTCCCCCGCCGACAGATCCCGCACGACCGCACGGTGGAGAACCGAAAGAGACGGGACCGGATCCAGTGAAGGGGCCTTCGCCGCACGGGCGACGAGCTCCCGGTGCACCGCAGAGACGTTCCCACCCCACAGCGTGAGAAGGTCCCGGATCTCCCGCGTCACAGTGAACCGCGGACGCGGACGCGGCCCTGTCCTGCCCTCACGACGCGCCGCCGCCAGCCAGTTCCAAACTGTGCGCTCCGAGACACCCACCGACGACGCCACCAACCGCACATGCGCCGTACTCAGTTCATCCCTGCCCTCCAGAGCAAGCAGCCGACTCACAGCGACCTCACGGCTCACTCCAGCCGGAACCACCGCATCACAGGAGCCAGAACCCTCCTCTGCGTCCATCAGCCCACCCCTCTGACACGCCGTACCCGCCAGACGCAGACTGGCCCCGCCAAGAAACACACGAGCAGACACGCCGCACGACATCACTCCAAGAAGTGACATCCACGCGATACAGACACATCCCGAAGCCCTCTACCGCTATAGACCCGGCGTCAGAACTACCCACACTTCAGCAGACCTCTTCAGTCCCAGATCGGCGTGATGCCTTCAGCAGACGCCCAACTCACCCACACCACCAGGCAATCCCGGCCACTGAAAACAAACCACCGACCACTGAAAACTAGAAGCCGACCATCAGCCGGGTCCTGGAGGCGCTGGGAGAGGCCGGCGGTCTGTGCACCGCGCGGACAGTCAACAGCGATGGGGACCACGTCGTCTGCACGCTCGATGCCGGTCACTACGACCCGGAGGACGTGCCGCCCTTCAAGGACGGAAAGCCCGGCGGGTGGCACAAAGCCGGTGGACAGATCTGGAACGACTCGAGTGCGGCTGCCATTCCGCACGCAGCCCTCTGAAACACCACACGAATTCAGCGCTCGGGGAGGAACAGAATGTCAGCGATCCGGCTCAAGGAACACCAGGTAAACCAGCGCTCCGCGTTTAGGAAGTGGGTGGGATTCCCTGCAAGATCATCCGTGCCCCCACAGGGTGCCCGTGGCACGCTCGTGTCAGCGACCGGCTCGGGCAAGACGATCACGGCCGCCGCGTGCGCGCTGGAGAGCTTCGCGGACAGCCGGATCCTCGTCACGGTCCCAACCCTGGACCTGCTCGCCCAGACCGCCCAGGCGTGGCGAACAGTCGGCCACCGGGCCCCGATGGTCGCGGTGTGCTCCCTGGAGAACGACGCGGTCCTCAACTCGCTCGGGGTGCGCACCACCACCAACGCGATCCAGCTCGCCCTGTGGGCCGCGCACGGACCGGTCGTCGTGTTCGCCACGTACGCCTCTCTCGTGGACCGCGAGGATGTCGATGCTCCCGTGGGCCAGCGGAAGGTGCGCGGGCCGCTGGAGGCCGCTCTGGCGGGCGGGGAACGGCTCTACGGGCAGCGCATGGACCGGTTCGACCTCGCGATCGTCGATGAGGCCCACGGCACCGCCGGTGATCTTGGGCGCCCGTGGGCGGCGATCCACGACAACGCCCGGATCCCCGCGGACTTCCGGCTCTACCTGACCGCCACGCCCCGCATCCTCGCCGTGGCCAGCCCGCAGAAGGGCACCGGCGGCCAGGAGGCAGAGATCGCGACCATGGCCGACGACCCCGACGGCACCTACGGGGCATGGATCGCAGAGCTCGGTCTGAGCGAGGCCATCGAGCGTGAGATCCTCGCCGGATTCGAGATCGACGTCCTGGAGATCCGCGACCCCTCCCCCGTCCTCGGCGAAACGGAGGAAGCACGGCGCGGCCGGCGTCTCGCGCTCCTGCAGACCGCACTTCTGGAGCACGCGGCGGCGTACAACCTGCGTACGGTCATGACCTTCCACCAGAAGGTCGAAGAAGCCCGGGCGTTCGCGGACAAGCTCCCGGAGACCGCGGCCGAGCTGTACATGAACGATGCCTCGGACGAGGACCTGGCGAAGGCGGGAGCCCTGCCGGCATCGTCGATCGACGCGGAGTTCTACGAGCTGGAGGCCGGCCGCCACGTACCCCCGGACCGGGTCTGGTCGGCTTGGCTGTGCGGCGACCACCTCGTGTCCGAACGGCGCGAGGCGCTGCGCCAGTTCGCCAACGGCATCGACGCGGCCGGGCGCCGGGTCCACCGCGCCTTCCTCGCCAGCTGCCGCGTCCTCGGCGAAGGCGTCGACATCACCGGCGAACGGGGTGTCGACTCGATTTGCTTCACCGACACCCGCGGCTCCCAGGTGGAGATCGTCCAGAACATCGGCCGCGCGCTCCGCCTCAACAAGGACGGCTCCACCAAGGTCGCCAGGATCATCGTGCCGGTCTTCCTGGAGCCGAACGAGGACCCCACCGACATGGTCGCCAGCGCCAGCTTCCGCCCCCTTGTAGCCGTCCTCCAGGGCCTCCGCTCGCATGATGAGCGACTCGTCGAGCAACTCGCCTCCCGGGCGCTCACCAGCGGCAAGCGCAAGGTACACGTCCAGCGGGACGAGGACGGGCGGATCCTCGGGGCCGGCGGGGAGGGCGGGGAGGGCGGCGAGGTCCGGGAGCACGGCGACGGCATCGACGCTGCTGCCGGATCGGCGCTGCTGCACTTCTCCACCGCGCGCGACGCCGCCACGATCGCTGCGTTCCTGCGGACCAGGGTCTACCGACCCGAGTCCCTGGTCTGGCTGGAGGGCTACCAGGCACTCATCCGATGGCGGGCCGAGCAGGGGATCACCGGTCTCCACGCCGTGCCGTACGACGTCGAGGTCAAGGTCGGCGTCACCAAGGACTTCCCCCTGGGGCGGTGGGTCCACCAACAGCGGCGCACCTACCGCGCTGTTGAACTCGACGACCACCGCAAGGAGCTCCTCGACGAAGCCGGCATGGTGTGGGAGCCTGGCGAGGAAGCCTGGGAGACCAAACTCGCTGTTCTGCGCTCGTACAGGCGCGCCCACGGCCACCTCGCTCCCCGACGCGACGCCGTATGGGGCAACGCCGACAGCGAGCTCGCACCCGTTGGGGAGCACATGGCCAACCTCCGCCGCCCCCACGGCCTCGGCAAGAACCCCGAACGCGCGCAGGACCGCGCAGCGCAGCTGGCCGTGATCGACCCCGACTGGAATTGCCCCTGGCCTCTCGACTGGCAACGCCACCACCGCGTCCTGGCCCACCTCGTCGACGCTGACGGCCACCTGCCACAGATCGAGCCGGGTGTGCTCTTCGAAGGCGATGACCTGGGCGCATGGCTCCAGCGGCAACGCCGCACCTGGACGGCACTCTCCGAAGAACAAGAGCGGCGGCTCGCGAGACTGGGCGTGGAACCCGCCGAACGACCCGCACCCGCCCCAGCAGCCGCGGGCGTTGGAAAGACGTCAGCCTTCCAGCGCGGTCTGGCAGCCCTGGCTCAATACATTGCGCGGGAAGGCAGAACTGTTGTCGCAAGAGCGCACGTTGAAGAGCTGCCGGACGGTTCGCTGATCAAGCTGGGTGTGTTTCTGAGCAACCACAAGGCCAGACGTGACCGCCTGGATGCTCAGCAGCGAGCAGCCCTCGCCGCCCTCGGACTGGAATGGGCCGCAGATCCCGAACACGGCTGACGGCGGTCGCGCGCCCCCGTGGTCACGGACGTCCGGGCAAAGCCGGCGGACGGGCCTGCAGCTGACGCGCCCGGTTGGCTTGTTCTGCCCATTACCGGATGAGCCGATAAGCGTTTGGCCCTGTGTGCGAAGCGTGGAGTGGGATGCGACAGGAGCGGGGCCGGTCGATGTCGGGGCAGTGGACGTGCGGTTCATGGCTGCGGATGGCACGACGGAGTGTTCGCCGTGGTCCGCGGCGGCCGCCGAAGTGCCCTTCGAGCAGTGTCCGCCCCTGAAGCCCTTTCCTGTCCGCAAGGGCAAGCGCACGGCGCCGGGATGGTGGTGGTCGGCGACCACCGGACGGCTGGTGCACTACGGCTCCGGGGCGATGCGGCTGCATGTGATGCTGCTCGACCGCGACCCACGCGTGACATATCTGGCCAGCCAGCCACTGGAACTGCGATGGCGGGAGCGGGACGAGGTGCGTACGCATGTCCCGCAGATGATGCTCCGGCTCGCTGACGGCCAGGGGGTCTTGGCGGACTGCATCGCCGGCGAGGAGCTTTCGCAACGGCAGCGGTCCCTGGCGGCGGTGCTCGGCGCAGTGTGTGCTGCGGTGGGCTGGCGGTACTGGGTGCTGGGGCCGGTCGATCCGGTGTACCGGCGCAACGTGGCCTGGCTGGCCGGGTACCGGCATCCGCGGTACCACGGGGGACAGCAGATGGCGGCGGCGTTGCGGGAGTCGTTCGCCGGGCGTACGCCGCTGTGGGAGGGCGTGCGCGGGACCGCCGGGGATCCGATGGTGGTCCTTCCTGCGCTGTTCCATGCGCTGTGGGCGGGGCGGCTGTCTGCGGATCTGGGCGCTCCGATGCATGAGCGGATGCCGGTGTGGGCGCGGTCGGCGTGATGAGGGCAGAAGGCCGGAGGGTGGTCGAGGTGGGGTCGCGGGTGCGTTTCGAGGGCCGGACCTGGACGGTGGCCGCCCTTGTTGGCGGGCAGGTGCGGCTGACCGCGGAGAACGGTGAGATGGCAGCGCTGCTGCTGTCGCTGTTGTTCGCCGGCGAGGGCTTCGAGGTTGTGGATGGGGCCACCGCTCGCCGGGTGGCACCGCAGGGCCTGCTGGATTCATTGTCTGCGACGGTGCGGGAGCGAGCGCTGGCCTGGGAGGGGCACGTGCGGGAGGTGGAGACGGGGCACCCGGGCGGATCCGGTGAGGTCGGCCCTGCGCGGGCCGAGTACGACCCGCAGGTGCGGACGCTGGCGCAGCGGGAGGAGGCGAAGGCGGCGGAGCTGTCGGCGGCGGGTTTGCCCACCAGCGCGGTGACGGTGCGACGGATGCGGGCCCGCTATCGCGACGGCGGGGTGTGGGGGCTGGTGGATCAGCGGACCGTGCGGCCCCGGTCGGCGCTGGGGCGTGCGGACGAGCGGGTGGTGGCCGCTCTGCGGGAGGTGCTGGAGGCCGGGCAGGAACGCTCCAGCGGAACGCTGGGGCGGCTTCGGATGTACACCGAGCGGCTGCTGGCCGAGCGGTACGGCCCGGGGGCGGTGGCGCTGCCGTCGACTGCGACGTTCAACCGGCTGGTGCACGCTCTGGGCGACGGGCGCGGGCTGCTGGGCAGTGCGCGGCAGCGCCGCTGGCGCTCGGCGCGGCCGGCTCCTCCGTTCGTGCCGACGACGGTGATGGCGCCAGGTGAGCTGGTGATGATGGACAGCACCGTGCTGGATGTCTTCGTGGTGCTGGACGACGGGGTGGTGGAGCGGCCCGAGCTGACCATCGCGCTGGATGTGGCGACCCGCAGTATCTGCGCTGCTGTGCTGCGGCCGAAGGGGACCCGCAGTGTGGACGCGGCGCAGTTGCTGGCGCAGATGATGGTTCCCGCGCCGATGCGGCCCGCGTGGCCCGAGGCGCTGGCGATGGAACGCTCGGTGATCCCGTACGAGCGGCTGCAGGGCGTGGACGCCCGTCTGGAAGGGGCCGCGGCGCGGCCGGTCATCACCCCGCAGACCGTCGTGGTCGATCAGGGGAAGGTGTTCGTTTCGTCCTCGTTCGTCGCCGCCTGCGGATCGCTGGGCATTTCCCTGCAGCCGGCGCCGCCGGGCAATGGGCCGGCCAAAGGGCAGGTGGAGCGCACGTTCTCCTCGATCAACACGCTGTTCGCCCAGCACGTCGCCGGTTACACGGGCTCGCACATCGGCGGAACGCGGCCGGGACATCGAAGGCGAGGCGGTGTGGACGCTCGCACAGCTGGACGACCTGCTGCAGGAGTGGATCGTCTGCGGGTGGCAGGAGCGCGAGCACGACGGGCTGCGGCACCCGATGATGCCCCGCCGCGCCCTGTCGCCGAACGAGATGTGGGCGGCGCTGGTCGCCGTGTGCGGGTACGTCCCGGTACCGCTGGGGCGCGAGGACTATATCGAGCTGATGCCCGTCAGACGGCAGAAGATCAACGACTACGGCATCCGCATCGACTACCGCACCTACGACCACAAGGTCCTCAACCCTTACCGGGGCGAGTCCTCGCCCGCGGCGGACGGGCTGTGGGAGATCCACTGCAACCCGCACGCCCCTGGCCAGGTCTGGGTGCGTCTGCCGGATGCCGGCCTGCCGCAGGGATACCGCTGGGAAGCGGTGCCCTGGATCCACCGCACCCTGGTCACCGCCCCGTTCACCGACTTCACCTGGCAGCACGTCAGGCGCACCGTCGCCCAGCGCGGCAGCCGCGTGGGCCACGAACACGACCTGGCCCTCGCCCTGCGCGAGCTGCTGGAACGCGCCGCCGCCGGACACGGCACCCGCCGGGAGAAGGTCGTCGCCGCCCGGGCCCGCGCCGGTGCCGCCGCGAACGAGGACGGCGCAGTATGGGGGATCCTGTACGGCCAGCAGCCGCCGGCCGGGATGCTCAAGCCTGGTGGTCAGGACGTCTTCGCCGATGACGGCGATGACGAGGACGCTTGCACCGGCGACGGTGGCGTGGGCATCGGGCCGGCTGACGGCGCGCTGCTGAGCGGCCCTTCGGCCGGCCTGGCGCAGGAAGCCGATACGCCTGCGCCTCCCCGGGTCACGGTCTACGACCCCGCCGAGGAGTCCCTGCGATGGTGAGCCTGTCCCCGAACGACACCGCCGGGTTCGCCCCGCTGGCCCCTCCGACCGTATGGCAGGGCTGGGACGCCTTCGTTCACCGGGCGCCGGCCCCCGCCCGGGATGCCGCCGACCCGGTCTGGTCGCAGACGGAGCGCGAGGACTACCACTCCGAACTCGCTGTCATGCGTACTCCGGCCATGGACAGTGTCTTCACCGCCGTGCGGCGGCTGCTGCTGGTCAACCGCCGCCAGCAGGCCGGCGCCCGCCGCGGTCTGATCATCTCCGGCCCGGCCACCACGGGTAAGACCACCACGATGATGGCGCTCGGGCGGTCCTTCCAGCTGGCCGACGCCCGCCAACACCCAGGGCAGGCCGCGCGCAGGCCTGTGCTGTTCATCAGCGTGCCGCCGGCCGCCACCCCGAAGATGCTCGTCAGCGAGTTCGCCCGGTTCCTCAACATGCCCATCACCGACCGCCTCAACCAGACCCAGATCACCGGCGCCGTGTGCGACCTGCTGGGCGAGCTGGGCACGCAGCTGGTCCTCGTCGACGATGTCCACCTCCTGGACACCCAGCGGCGCGCCGGCGCGGAAACCTCCGACCAGCTGAAGTACCTCGGCGAACGCATCCCGGCCACCTTCGTGTACTCCGCGATCGACATCGAGACCTCCTCACTGCTCAGCGGAGTGCGCGGGGCCCAGATCGCCGGCCGGTTCAAGCTCTTCAGGCACCGGCCGCTAGCGTACGCGACCGAGCAGGACCGGGCGGTCTGGAACGACCTCGTGCAGGCCATGGAGAACCTGCTGCGGCTGCGCGCACACCGGACCGGAACCCTGGTCAAGCACGCCGCCTACCTCCACGCCCGCACCGCAGGCCGGATCGGCAGCCTCTCCCACCTCATCCGTGAAGCCGCCCTGATCGCGATCACGGAAGGCACCGAGCGAATCACCAAGCAGTTGCTCGCCGAGGTCGAACTCGACGCGGCCGCCGAAGCCCAGGCCAGGCCGTCCCGGCCCGCACGGCGCACGTAGGGCATCCGCAATGGCGCACCGGTCCAGCACACCCGCACCCGCACGCCTGCCCCGGAGCAGACGAGCGGAGCGCGAACGGGCGGCATCCGGCAGCATCGTGCCCTCCATGAGCGGCGGCGCGGCAGGACGCATCGCTGCGTTGAACGGGGAGCTGACGCAGTCGTTCCTGACCAGGATCGCCGCCCGGTACCACCTCGGGATCCGTGACGTGCTCGCCGCCGTCACTGACGTCGGCGGCCTGCAGAACCTCACCGGGATGCTGTACCCGGACAGCGAGATCCACCTCAACGCACAGGCCCGCGACCGGGTTGCCGCGCTCTGCCATGTTCCGCAGCACGTGCTTGAGTAGGCGCTGCCCGCATGGACGCGGGAAGAGCCGCGCGGAAAGTACGGGACGGGCCCGGTCGGGCGGCTGATGCGCGGTGAGGAGGTCGTCGCCGCATGGGGGCCGGCCTGCCCCGCATGCACCGCCGCCCGTACCGGACGAGAGGTGCCCGCCCGTCGGTACCTGGCACCCGAGCAGCGCGTCTGCGCACGCCACCGGTACTGGCTCATGTTCCTGCCCGGAACCAGCGGCCTGCCCGTGCCTCTTGGCCCTTGCCCGGAAGTGGTCGACGCCCAGCGACGGCATGTCCAGCTGCTGCACCACTCCCCCACCGGAGCTCAAGCCTTCGAAGTCGCCCGCGCCATCACCGGCTCCTGGTGGGACCAGCCCTGGCTCGTCGAGGAACGCTTGTGGCCGGCACGCCTTGAGGCCACGCGACCGGACGAAGCCGATGCGAGCTGGTGGAAAGTGGCCGCCCGCGACCTGATCACCTATCCCGAGACCGTCGCCCTCGCCCGTCTGCTGGCCAGCCGCCCTCTGCAGCAACGCGCTGTCGCCGAATCGGGCGGCCATCTCCCCTACCGTCTTGGTGAGCTACCCGCTCTTCTGACGGAGGTCGCCCATGAGCTGCAGCGGTCGTGGCTCGTCCACCGCCTCGCCGCCGTCACCCACGGACCGCTGTTCACCTGGGCCCACTCCTGCGTGAGGACCCGCGTCTCTGGTGAGGCCACCGCGCACAAGGCGCTGTGGAGGGTGCACTCGGCACACCGGCCTCGCCCTCTCAGCGACCTCCTGCCCCATGTTCCGGCCGCCGACAGCACCCCGCCTGTCCCAAGGCCCGTCATGCGGCTGCGCGGCCACAGCCTCCAAGCCGAACGCGCCTTCGAGAGAAGCCTTGTGTATGCCCGTGTCTACCACCAGCAGCACGGGCACCTGGCCGTCCCCAAGGAAGACGCTTCGGGGGATTACCCGCTGGGCACGTGGCTGTCCAACCTGCGCACCCGCCACACCCGCTTGCCCACCCACCAAGCCGCCGCCCTCTATGCTCTGTATCCGTGGTGGAACGCGCCCTGGAGCACCCTGTGGCAGCGCACCTGGCACCAAGCCCGCGATCACATGGAAGCCAATGGCCCGCTCGAGCCCGCCGGCGGCTTTCCCACCACCAGCTACAGCCTGGGCGAATGGCTGTACCTGCAGTGCACCCGCTACCCCACCCTCCACCCCGAACAACAACACCTCCTCACCCAGATCGGGATCAACGCCGCAGCGGCGGCCGCCGCCCGACCCCGACGGCGCAGCTACGCAGAACGCTTCCAGGTAGGCCTGGCGCATGCCCGCACGTTCGCCGACGTCCACGGCAACCTCGCCGTCGTCGCCCACGCGGCTATGCACGACAGCTACCCACTGGGTCAGTGGCTGGGCAACCAGCGCAGGGGCCGTCGCTCTGATCGCCGGCCCCTGCCCGCCGAACGGGCTCAGGCCCTCGCGGACATCGATCCCTGGTGGAACCCGCCCTGGGGCCTGTCATGGCAGCGCCACTACTACCGGGCTCGTGACGCCGCAGTCGGCAGTCTCCTCCAGGCTGAGAACGGCTTCAGTGACCTCGACGACCCGGATTCCGCCGACTGGCTGTGGCGCCAGAGCGCTACGTACGACGAGCTCAGCGAGGAGCAGCGGCAACTCCTCACCGACATCGGCATCACTGCCGATGTCGCACGCAGCGCCCGGGAACACGCACGGACGGCACCGCCGAGACCGGCTGCCGCCCCGGCTCCGCATACAGACAAGCCCAGCCCGGCCGGAAAGGGTGCGGATCCTGCCGCTTCCACCCATCGACGCCGCACACGACGCGCCGCCGAACCCGAGCGTCCCCGCGAGCCCCGCAGCCGCCTCGGGCACCACCCCGACCTGAGGCAGGGCTTCGAAACAGCCGTGGCACACGCCCGCGCCTACGCAGCCGAACACGGCCACCTCGCAGCCCCCCGCGACACCCGGCACGACGGGTATCCGCTGGGGTGGTGGCTGTTCAGCCAGCGCAACCGGGCCAAACAACGCGCCCGCGACGGCCTGCCGCCCTCACCCCACCTGACCGAACTGGCCGCAATCGACCCGTGGTGGAACCCGCCCTGGAACAGCGAGTGGCAGCGCAACTACTACCGCGCCCGCAACCACATCGAAGCAGGCGAACCGTACGACCCCGTCGCCCGTATCCCCGCACCGAGCACCGTCCTGGGCAGCTGGATCACCCGCGCCTGCCTGGCCTACCACCAACTCCACCCCGACCAGCAGCACCTGCTGAACGCCATCGGCATCACCGCTCAGACCGCCGGACAGTGGCCGGCAAGCCCCCGGCCCCGGCCCCACGCCGAAGCCCTCCAACACGCCCGCACCTGGGCAGCCGAACCGGCCACCTCTGCCCGCCGATCAAAACCGTCCGCAACGGCTTCCCTCTCGGCGAATGGCTCGACAGCCAACGCCAACTCGCGAAGAAACGGGCCAGCCCCTCCCCCACCCAGCAGATGCTCGCCATGATCGACCCCTGGTGGAACCCGCCCTGGCCCATCCTGTGGCAACGCACCTACCACCACGCCCACACCCACCCCGACAGCCCGACCACCCGCCACTGGCTCCACAACCAACAACGCGGCTGGCTCCTCCTCCACCCCGACCAACAACACCTCCTGGTCAGCATTGGCATGACGCCGACCTGAACCACAACCTTCCGCGCTTGATCGCGTGTATTGCCCTGTGAGGTTGGGGACGCGGCTGGCGGGTGGTTTGCCTGCGAGCGCGGTGTGTCCGCGGTGGTGATTGTAGGAGTGCAGCCAGCGGGGG
>NZ_JBIAFO010000039.1:0-29652 GCF_042869355.1 Streptomyces sp. NPDC007088 | reverse complement strand
GCCGCGAACGGCGCGATCTTCGCCTCGGCCAGCGCGCGGACCGTCTCCCGGAGCATGTCGTGCTCCTCCGCCGGACGGTACAGATCGAAGTCGGACACAGCTGTCTCCCTTGACGCCGAGGTCTTCCCGCATGCTCACCGCGCGTACCACGCAGCTGACTACCGCTAAGTAACCCCGATGATAGGCGGCCCGGCCCGCCCGGCCTACGGACGCGGGCCGATCGGTGCGTGAGCTTCCCGACAGCTCCCGGACGGCCGGGCCCCGGGCGCGGCGGGGGTGCACGGATATGCTCGGGCAGCGCACTTCGCCGTCCGATCAGGAGTACCCGTATGGCCACCCCGCCCAGGATCACCGTCATCGGCACCGGCTACCTCGGCGCGACCCACGCCGCCTCGATGGCGGAACTGGGCTTCGAGGTGCTGGGGCTCGACGTGGTGCCCGAGAAGGTCGAGCTGCTGAGCCGCGGCGAGGTCCCGATGTACGAACCGGGGCTGGAGGACGTCCTGCGGCGGCACGTGCCCGGCGTCGAGGGCTCGACGGGGCGGCTGCGGTTCACCACCTCCTTCGAGGAGGCCGGGGACTTCGGCGACGTGCACTTCCTGTGCGTCAACACCCCGCAGAAGCACGGCGAGTACGCGTGCGACATGAGTTACGTGGACACGGCGGTCTCCTCACTGGCCCCGCACCTGAAGCGGCCCGCGCTGGTGGTCGGCAAGTCGACGGTCCCGGTCGGCTCCGCCGCCCGGCTGGCCGCGCTGCTGCGCGAGAAGGCCCCCGCGGGCGCCGGGGCGGAACTCGCCTGGAACCCGGAGTTCCTGCGCGAGGGCTACGCGGTCAAGGACACGCTGCACCCGGACCGCATCGTGGTCGGCGTCGGCAGCGAGCGGGCCGAGGCCCTGCTGCGCGAGGTGTACGCCTCGGCCATCGCCGACGGCACCCCCTTCCTGGTGACCGACTACCCGACGGCCGAACTGGTCAAGGTCTCCGCGAACTCCTTCCTCGCCACGAAGATCTCCTTCATCAACGCGATGGCCGAGGTGTGCGAGGCGGCGGGCGGCGACGTCGCGCGGCTCGCCGAGGCCCTCGGGTACGACGACCGGATCGGGCCCAAGTTCCTGCGCGCCGGGATCGGTTTCGGCGGCGGCTGTCTGCCGAAGGACATCCGGGCCTTCATGGCGCGCGCCGGTGAGCTGGGCGCGGACCAGGCGCTGACCTTCCTGCGCGAGATCGACTCGATCAACATGCGCCGCCGGGGCCAGATGGTCGACATGGCCCGGGAGATCGTCGGTGGCAGCTTCCTCGGCGTACGGGTCGGGGTCCTGGGCGCCGCCTTCAAGCCGGACTCCGACGACGTGCGGGACTCCCCCGCGCTCAACGTCGCCGGGCAGATCCACCTCCAGGGCGGTCAGGTCACGGTGTACGACCCCCGGGGCATGGACAACGCGGCCCGGCTCTTCCCGACCCTCGGGTACGCCGACTCGGCGCTGGAGGCGGTGCGGGGCGCCGATGTCGTCCTGCACCTGACCGAGTGGCGCGAGTTCCGCGATCTCGACCCGGCCGCGCTCGGCGAGGTGGCGGGCCGTCGCGTCCTCCTCGACGGCCGCAACGCGCTCGACCCGGACCGCTGGCGCAAGGCCGGCTGGACGTACCGGGCGATGGGGCGGCCGGGGGCCTGAGAGCACCACCCCGCCGCACGCACACGGAGAGGCGACCGGGGCCGGGTCCCGGTCGCCTCTCCGTGTGCGTGCGGGGATTCTCGTGTGCGTGCCGTGCGGGGCGGGTCAGCTCGTGACGAGGGTCAGCCCGTAGCGGCCGAGGATCTCGTTGACCGGCTGGAACCAAGTCTCCCCACCCGAGCCGCAGTTGCCCCAGCCGCCGGAGGTGACGCCCTGCGCCTGGTCACCGCTGATGAACGAGCCGCCGGAGTCGCCCGGTTCGGCGCAGGCGTTGGTGCGGGTCGCCTCGTAGACCGCTCCGTCGGCGTAGTTGATCGTCTCGTTGAGGCCGAGCACCGTGCCGCAGTGCCAGTGCGAGGTGGAGCCGGAACGGCAGATCGAGGAGCCGGCCGGGGCCACGTTGGAGCCGCGTACGAGCTGGTCGGAGACGGTGCCCCAGCCGAGCACGACGGGCGCCGTCCACCAGCCGCTGCCGACGTTGACCCAGGCCATGTCGTCGCCGGGGAAGGTCGAGCCCTGGATGTTGCCGATGTAGCTGTTGTCCCAGCCGCGTACCTCCTGGCCGGGCCGGCCGCAGTGCCCGGCGGTGACGAAGCCGCCGACCACCGAGAAGCCTATGGAACAGCGGACGTTGCCGGTGTAGAAGGGGTCCCCGCCGACCGTGCCGGCCGCGAGCGGCCGGGGGCGCTGCGCGGCGCCCTTCGCCTCTGCCACGGTGACCGGGCCCGCGTCCCTCGCCTTGGCGAGAAAGGCTTGGACATCGTTGTCGGACCGCTCAGCGGGGAGTACTTCGACCACGACGCGGCTGGTACGGGGGTCGACGTGCCAGCCGGTGACACCGGCGGGCGCCTTGAGCCGGTCGATGCGGGACTTGGCGGCGTCGAGCTGCCGGGCGCTGTGCTCGGCGGTGGTGACGCGTGCCCCGGTGGCGCGTACCGCGGAGGCGTCGGCGCCCTTCGTGAGGGCGACGGTGAGCTTCCCGCTGTCCGCGTCGAACCACGAGCCGGCGTACGCCGGTCCGGCCGCCGCACGGGCGGCGAGGTCCACGCGGGCCGCGCTCTTCTCGGCCGCCAGCCTGGCCTTGGCCTGCGGGGCGGTGAGCTTGAAGTCCCGCTGCATGGCGGCGAGTACGCCCTCGGAGGCGGGCTTCGCGGCGGGTTTCGAGGCGGGGGTGGCGCCGGGGGTGTCGTCGGCCGCGGCGGTGGCCGCGCCGGTACCGGCGAGAGCGCCGAACAGGAGGAGGGCGGAGAGGCCGGAGCGCACAACTCTACTGCGTCGCATAGGGGTTGGCCCTTCGTTGTTCCAGTGTGTGGGGGCGGAACAGTGGAGCCCCGAAGCCCTGCTGGGGCGCCGTGAGGGGAGCCTAACGACGGTCGGCGCACAGGTACAGGCCAGTGCGCGCCCGGGTTCCCGGGGCCGGGCGGAATTCGGCCAGCGCGACGATCAATCGCCCAACTCACGCCGGAGGCCGGGCACTTGATGGTGCGAGTGCCCGGCCTGGGGGTGACGTCCGGGGGTTGCCCGGCCTTGGGTGACGTCCGGGGGATGCCCGACCTCGGGTGACGTCCGGGGGATGCCCGGCCTCGGGTGACGTCCGGAGGCGGCCCGGCCTCGGCGTGGTCAGTCGCGCGGGCCGTCGAGCTGTTCGATGGTCGCGTTGGACGGGCCCCGGTACTCCTGGATGGCGCGGGCTGCCGAGGCCGCGTCCCGCAGGACCCGGACCCCGTTCTGCCAGGTGAGCTTGGCGAGGTCGGCGCGCGTCCAGCCCCGGCCGAGGAGTTCGGCGACCAGGCGCGGGTAGCCCGAGACGTCGTCGAGTCCCTGGGGCGTGAACGCCGTCCCGTCGTAGTCCCCGCCGATGCCGATGTGCTCGACCCCGGCGACCTCGCGCATGTGGTCGAGGTGGTCGGCGACGGTAGCGGCCGTCGCGACGGGACGCGGGTGCTCGGCCTCGAAGGCGCGGTGCGCGGCCATCGCGGCGGGCGTCGTGTCGAGGTGGTGGAAGCCCTGGGCGCGCAGGTTCTCGTCGGCGCGCCGGGTCCACTCCCCCGCCTCGGGAAGGATGAACTTCGGCACGAAGGTGGCCATCGCGACCCCGCCGTTGGCGGGCAGCCGCTCCAGGACGTCGTCGGGGATGTTGCGCACGTGGTCGCAGACCGCGCGGGCCGAGGAGTGCGAGAAGAGGACCGGCGCCTCGCTCGCGTCGAGCGCGGCGTGCATCGTGCTGGGCGCGACGTGCGAGAGGTCGACGAGCATCCCGAGCCGGTTCATCTCGCGGACCACCTCGACGCCGAAGGCCGACAGGCCCCCGACCCCCGGTTCGTCGGTCGCGGAGTCCGCCCAGTCGGTGTTGTCGTTGTGGGTGAGCGTCATGTACCGCACGCCGAGCGCGTAGAACGCCCGCAGTGTGGCGAGGGAGTTGGCGATCGAGTGCCCGCCCTCGGCGCCCTTGAGGGAGGCGATCCGGCCGGAGGTGAGGGCGCGCTCGATGTCGTCGGCGGTCTTGGCCTCGGCGAGCGCCTCGGGGTAGCGGGCCAGCAACTGGTCGACGAAGTCGATCTGTTCGAGGGTCGCGGCGACCGCGGCGTCCCCGCTGAGCGCGCTGTCGACGTACACGGACCAGAACTGTGCGCCCACCCCGCCCTCCCGCAGCCGGGCGAGGTCGGTGTGCAGGTACGCCCGCTGGTCCTCGGCGATGTCCCGTGCGCCGAGGTCGTAGCGGACCTGTTCGCGCATCGCCCAGGGCAGGTCGTTGTGCCCGTCGATCACGGGGTGGTCGGCGAGCAGTGCGCGCGCCTCTTCGAGACGGTCGGTCGTCATCGTGTCCTCCGCTTACCGGGCCCGCGCGGGGCCCTCCTCGGCCTGCTGGTGTGCCCGGCGGGTTCGGGGACGGCCCGGAGAGGTCGTGCGCGGATGCCGTGCGGGACCCTCCGGGCGCGCCCTACCGCCGGTCGGTGTGCCCCGGCCTCACTTGCCGAAGCCGAAGCGGTCGCCCTCGCCCTGGGCCCTGGCGCGCAGCCGCTTGCCCTTCTCGGTGGCCTGGGCGTTGAGGTCCTGCTGGAAGTCGCGCATACGGCCGAGCAGTTCCTCGTCGTGGGTGGCGAGGACGCGGGCGGCGAGCAGTCCGGCGTTGCGGGCGCCGCCGACCGAGACGGTCGCGACCGGCACCCCGGCGGGCATCTGCACGATGGACAGCAGCGAGTCCATGCCGTCGAGGTACTTGAGCGGCACGGGCACGCCGATGACGGGGAGCGGGGTGACCGAGGCGAGCATGCCGGGCAGGTGGGCGGCGCCGCCGGCCCCGGCGACGATCACCTTCAGGCCCCGGTCGGCCGCGTCCTCGCCGTACGCGATCATCTCGCGCGGCATGCGGTGCGCGGAGACGACGTCCACCTCGTAGGGGATGCCGAACTCGTCGAGGGCCTTCGCGGCGGCCTCCATGACGGGCCAGTCCGAGTCGGAGCCCATGACGACGCCGACGAGAGGTCCGGTGGTGGTGCTCATTCGGTGATCGTCCCTCGGAGGTAGCCGGCTGCGTGACGGGCGCGCTCCAGCACCTCGTCCAGGTCGTCGCCGTAGGTGTTCACGTGGCCGACCTTACGGCCCGGCTTCACGTCCTTGCCGTACATGTGGATCTTCAGTCGCGGGTCGCGGGCCATGCAGTGCAGGTACGCGGAGTACATGTCGGGGAAGTCGCCGCCGAGGACGTTGCCCATGACCGTCCAGCGGGCGCGCGGGCGCGGGTCGCCCAGCGGGAGGTCGAGGACGGCCCGCAGGTGGTTGGCGAACTGCGAGGTGATCGCGCCGTCCTGGGTCCAGTGGCCGGAGTTGTGCGGGCGCATCGCGAGTTCGTTGACCAGGATGCGGCCGTCCTCGGTCTCGAACAGCTCGACCGCGAGGTGGCCGACGACGCCGAGTTCGCGCGCGATGCGCAGCGCGAGGTCCTGGGCCTGGGCGGAGAGTTCCTCGGAGAGTCCGGGCGCGGGCGCGATCACGGTGTCGCACACGCCGTCGACCTGCTGGGACTCGACGACCGGGTAGGCGACGGCCTGTCCGTGCGGGGAGCGCACGACGTTGGCGGCGAGTTCGCGGCGGAAGGGGACCAGTTCCTCGGCGAGCACCGGGACCCCGGCGTGGAAGGGCGGTGCGGCGTCCTCGACGGAGCGCACGACCCACACGCCCTTGCCGTCGTAGCCGCCGCGCACCGTCTTGAGGACGACGGGGAAGCCGGTGCCCTCGGCGGCGAAGGCGGCGACGTCCGCCGGGTCGCTCACGAGGCGGTGGCGCGGGCAGGGGGCGCCGATCTCGGTGAGCCTGGCCCGCATGACGCCCTTGTCCTGGGCGTGCACGAGGGCGTCCGGGCCCGGCCGTACGGGGATACCGGCCGCCTCCAGGGCGCGCAGGTGCTCCGTGGGCACGTGCTCGTGGTCGAAGGTGATCACGTCGCAGCCCTGGGCGAAGGCGCGCAGGGTGTCGAGGTCGCGGTAGTCGCCGACCACGACCTCGTTCACCACCTGCGCGGCCGAGTCCTGCGGGGTGTCACTGAGGAGCTTGAACCTGATGCCGAGCGGGATGCCTGCCTCGTGCGTCATACGCGCGAGCTGGCCACCGCCGACCATGCCGACTACCGGGAATGTCACCGCTCCAGGGTATCGGCCCGGCGCGGTGGGACAGGACGCGCCGGTGACCGGCCGGGAGCGGGCGTACTTTCCTTTCCTCCGGTCGCCCGCGTCACACCTGCGCCTTTACTCCGAGAGTGACCGGCCGTTGACCGACAGCGTTCGCGCTTTGCCGTGGTGACCGGGCGACGGGGGGCGGCGCTGGTTAGCATGGCGGGTATTCCATCGCCCAGACAGGGACCGAGCGCCATATGACGAACGACAGTGCCCTGCCCCACTCCTCGCGTCTGAGACGGCTCAGCGCGGAGGTGGCCAAGTTCGGCGCGGTCGGCGGTGCGGGCGTCCTCGTCAATCTGCTGGCCTTCAACATCGTGCGCCACGCCACCTCGGTGCCGGTGGTCCGGGCCAGTGTCATCGCGACCGTCGTCGCGATCGTCTTCAACTACGTCGGGTTCCGTTACTTCACCTACCGCGACCGCGAGAAGTCCGGGCGGACCCGGGAGCTGGTCCTGTTCGCCGCGTTCAGTGTCGTGGGCCTGGTGATCGAGAACGGGGTGCTCTACACGGGCACCTACGGGTTCGGGCTCGACACCCCGCTCCAGTCGAACATCATGAAGTTCGCCGGGATCGGCGTCGCGACCCTGTTCCGGTTCTGGTCGTACCGCTCGTGGGTGTTCCGCGCGCTGCCCGCCGCCGAGGACCCGGTGGCCCAGGCCGAGTCCCTCCTGACCGTCGCCGAGCCGCACCGGGGGCTGGTGCACGGTTCGCTGACCCCCTCGCCGGTCGTGGCGCGCGGCGGCGCCCCGGAGGGCCGGGCCTCCGGCCGCCCCGGCGCGGGCCCCGGCCACGGCAGGAACGGCCGCCGCCGCGCCGCCCGGCACGCACGCGTCGACTGAGACCGAGAGGGCGGCACCTCCCGGACGGCTCGCGGCCCCGCCCGCTACCGCACCGTCGTCCCGGCCCCGCTCCCCTCGTTCCCCTCGTCCTCGCTCGTGGCCCGGCGCGGCTGGGTGCGGGCGAGGAACAGGGCGAAGACGGGGGGCCGGGACTGGATGAGTTCGAGGCGTCCGCCGTCCGCCTCGGCGAGGTCACGGGCCACGGCGAGGCCGATGCCGGTGGAGTTGCGGCCGGAGATGGCGCGCTCGAAGATACGGGCGCCGAGGTCCCCGGGGACGCCGGGACCCTCGTCGGTGACCTCGATGACGGCCTGGTTGCCGATGACGCGGGTGCGCAGCGCGACGGTGCCGCCCCCGTGCATCAGGGAGTTCTCGATGAGCGCGGCCAGCACCTGGGCGACCGCGCCGGGGGTGCCGACGGCGCGCAGCCGCTGCCGTCCCGAGCGCACGATCGCGCGGCCCTCGTTGCGGTAGGCGGGCAGCCACTCCTCGACCTGCTGCTTGACGACCTCGTCGAGGTCGAAGGAGACGGCGGAGCCGGTGCGCGGGTCGCGGGAGTTGGTCAGCAGCCGCTCGACGACGTCGGTGAGGCGCTCGACCTGGGTGAGGGCGATCGTCGCCTCGTCCTTCACGGTGTCGAGGTCGTCGGTGAGGGTGATCTCCTCCAGCCGCATCGACAGCGCGGTGAGCGGGGTGCGCAGTTGGTGCGAGGCGTCGGCGGCGAGCCGGCGTTCGGCGGTGAGCATGCGGGCGATGCGTTCGGCGGAGGCGTCGAGCACGTCGGCGACGCGGTCGAGTTCCTGCACCCCGTACCGCTTGTGGCGCGGGCGCGGGTCCCCGGAGCCGAGGCGTACGGCGGTCTCGGCGAGGTCGGTGAGGGGGGCGGCGAGGCGGTTGGCCTGGCGGACGGCGAGCAGGACGGCGGCGACGATGGCGAGCAGCGCGACCAGCGCGATGATCAGGAGTGTCCGGCCGACCTCGCGGGTGACCTCGGAGCGCGGTTCCTGGACGGTGACGGACTCCCCGGCCTCCCCGTGCTCGGTGGCCTCGATCACCTCGCCCCGGGGTTTGTCGCCGATGGCGAGGGGGGCGCGGTTCCTGAGCCGTACGACGGCGTAGCGCTCGGGGTCGACCTGATCGCGCAGGATCTCCGCGCTGATCCGTTCCTCTCCTATGAGCCTGCTGTCGACGATGGAGACGAGGCGGACCGCCTCGGACTCGACCCGTTCCTGGGCGGTGCTCGTGATGGTCTGGGTCTCCACGATGACGAGGGAGACGCCGAAGACGGCGATCACGACGAGCACCACGGCGAGGGTGGACTGGATCAGTCGTCGGCGCATGGACCCATTGTGCGGGGGCGCGGCGCCGGTCCCCGACGGCGGCTCCGCCCCGGTGGGGCGGTCCGGGGCCGCCGGGGCGGCGCCGGTGCCGGAGGCCGCCGTGGCTCAGCTCTTCTCGAAGCGGAAGCCGACTCCGCGCACGGTGGCGATGTAGCGGGGGTTCGCCGCGTCGTCGCCGAGCTTCTTGCGCAGCCAGGAGATGTGCATGTCGAGGGTCTTGGTGGAGGACCACCACGTGGTGTCCCACACCTCGCGCATGAGCTGGTCGCGGGTGACGACGCGGCCCGCGTCGCGCACCAGGACCCGCAGCAGGTCGAACTCCTTGGCGGTGAGCTGGAGCTCCTCGTCGCCCATCCAGGCGCGGTGCGACTCGACGTCGATGCGCACGCCGTGCGTGGCGGGCGGCTGCGCGGGCTCGGAGGCGCCGCGCCGCAGCAGGGCCCGGACCCGGGCGAGCAGTTCGGCGAGCCGGAAGGGCTTGGTGACGTAGTCGTCGGCGCCCGCGTCCAGCCCCACGACGGTGTCCACCTCGTCGGCGCGGGCGGTGAGGATGAGGATCGGCACCGCGAGCCCCTCGGCGCGCAGCCGGCGGGCGACCTCCAGGCCGTCCATCCCGGGCAGTCCCAGGTCGAGGACGACGAGGTCGATGGTGCCCTGCACGCCCGCGTCCAGTGCGGTGGGGCCGTCCTCGCGCACCTCCACCTCGTAGCCCTCGCGGCGCAGGGCGCGGGCCAGGGGCTCCGAGATGGACGCGTCATCCTCAGCGAGCAGTACACGGGTCATGGACTGATGGTAGACCGCGTGTCAGCCCCCTCGCGGGCTGACGCCGCAGGCCGTGGGGGTGCCCGGGGCACCCTGTGGACCTTCTGTGCGCCGCGAGGGCGGGACCGGGGCGGGGTCGCTGGAAAGCACGGAGAAAAGGGGGCACGGCCTTGGAAAGAGGGCGGCAGTTCCCTTGGTCACCTGTGATCGATGTCTCAAACGCTTCCTTGTCGCCCGGTTTCATGCCGTAGGGTGATTCGAGTCTGACGCACTTTTCCCGGACCTTTCGTGCGCTCTGCCCACGAGAAGGTCCTTTTGTGTCTGCCCGCCGGGAGGTCCGGGGGCCGGCACGTCCGGGCCGCCTCCTCGTGGGCGGCCCGCCGTCGATGACCTGTGGCCGGGCCCCGCGCGCGAGGAAGCGCGCAGGGCGTGGTTCCCGGGGCACCAGTGCTTCCCGCCACCCTCCCCAACCAGGGTGGACCGCGTCGGACGTGGGAAGTCTTCCGGTGTGCCGGTGCCGGCTACCCCCCACCGCAAGGAACGACCATGGCGCCCAGCCTGACGAAGGAATCCGCCGGCACCGCCGACGGCCAGAAGACCTTCTTCGGCCACCCCCGCGGACTGGCCACCCTCTTCATGACCGAGATGTGGGAGCGCTTCAGCTTCTACGGCATGAGGGCCCTGCTCCCGCTGTACCTCGTCGCCCCCGGCGGCCTGCACATGAACGCGGGCACCGCCACGGCGATCTACTCCATCTATCTGGCGATGGTGTACCTCCTCGCCCTGCCGGGCGGCTGGATAGCCGACCGGTTCTGGGGCCCGCGGAAGACGACCGCCGTGGCGGCGGGTGTGATCATGCTCGGTCACCTCACGCTGGCGCTGCCCGGGGAAGGCACCTTCTTCGGGGGCCTGGTCCTGGTCGCGGTCGGTTCCGGTCTGCTGAAGTCCACGATCTCGACGATGGTCGGCCACCTCTACCAGGGACCCGAGGACCCGCGTCGTGACGGCGGCTTCACGGTGTTCTACATGGGCATCAACGTGGGCTCCTTCGCCGCGCCGCTGGTCATCGGCACCGTCGGCGAGAACGTGAACTGGCACCTGGGCTTCGGGCTCGCCGCGCTCGGCATGGCGCTGGGCCTCGGCCAGTTCCTGATGGGCAGCCGGCACCTGAACCCGGTCAGCAGCGTCGTACCGAAGCCGATGTCCTCCGAGGAGAGGCGTTCGGTCCTGCGCAAGGGCCTGCTGTGGCTGATCGTGGCCGCCGTGGTCTACGGCGCGCTCGTGGCCACCGGTGTCTACACGCTGAACTGGGCGCTGGTCCCGATCACGGTGGCCGGTCTGGTCATCCCGGTCGTGGTACTGGCCCGGATCAAGCGTGACAAGGACCTCTCGCAGGACGAGCAGTCGAAGATGTCGGCGTACATCTGGTTCTTCGTCGCCGCCGCCGTGTTCTGGATGATCTACGACCAGGGCGGCTCCACGATGTCCCTGTTCGGGGACGAGCGGACCACCAACAGCCTGCTGGGCTTCCACTTCCCGACCTCCTGGTACCAGTCGGTCAACCCGGTCCTCGTCATGGCGCTGGCCCCGGTCACCGCCTGGATCTGGCTCGCGCTGAACCGGCGCGGCAAGGAGCCGAGCACCGTCACGAAGTTCGCCTCCGGCCTGTTCCTGATCGGCGTCTCCTTCTTCGTCTTCATGATCCCGCTCATGCAGACGACGGACGGCGGCCGGGTCAGCCCGATGTGGATGGTCGCGATCTACTTCGTGCAGACCGTCGGTGAGCTGTGCCTGTCGCCGGTGGGCCTGTCGGTGACGACGAAGATGTCCCCGCGCAAGTACAGCTCGCAGATGATGGGCGTGTGGTTCCTCGCCGTGACGGCGGGCGACTGCGTGACGAGCCTGATGTCGCTGGCCGGGGTCGACCTCAACAAGTCGGGCATCGTGGCCGCCGAGGCGGCGCTCGCGGCGGTCGCCGGTATCGCGGTCTTCATGTACCGCAGGCAGGTCAGGGCCCAGATGGGCGAGGTGCGCTGAGCGGCCTCACCGACGCGCCCGAGCGCGATACGCCGAAGGGGCGGGTCCCGGAGTTCCGGGGCCCGCCCCTTCGGCGTCGGCGTACGGGTGGTGCGGGGCGGGACCCCGCCGGCCCCCCGCCCCGCACCACGGCGCGCGGGGTCAGTCGGCGGGCTGTTCCTCGACGGTGCGGGAGTTGGTGAGGCTCAGCGCACCGCCCGCCGCGACGAGACCGACGACGACCGCGAGCACGGCGTAGGTGACCCGTTCGCCGTGGAAGAACGACGCCACGAGCCCGCTGCTCCAGGTGCCGGCCGGGAGCTGGGTGGTGACCAGCGCGGCGATCAGGGTGCCGACCACGGCGGTACCGACGCTGGAGCCGACCTCCTGAGCGGTGTCGTTGAGGGCCGCGGCGATGGAGGTGCGGTTGGCCGGCATCGCGTCGACGAGGGCGACCGCGCAGATCGTCATCACGGTGCGCAGCCCCACGGTCATGAGCACCAGGCAGATGGCGATGACGGCGTACCCGTGGTCGACGCCCCAGGAGAGCCCCGCCATCGAACCGGCCAGGCAGGCCGCGCCGACCAGGCAGGCGAGGCGGTGGCCGAACCGGCGCGCGAGCCACTCGGACAGGGGGGTCGCGACGAGCATCGTCACGATGATCGGCAGGTTGGCCAGGCCGGCCCGCACCGGGCTCCACCCGTAGGCGTACTGGAAGTGGAGGATCAGCCCGAACATCACGCTGGCCATCGCGATGGAGGTTCCGGTCTGCGCGATGGCGGCGCCCCGGACGGTGCCGTTGGAGAAGACGCGGAGGTCCAGCATGGGCGCCGCGCTGCGCCGCTCGTGCCACACGAACGCGAGCCCGGCCGCGACGGCGCCCACGATGGAGGCGAGGGTGCCCGGGGAGGCCCAGCCGTGCTCGACCCCGCTGGTCAGCGAGTAGCAGGCGAGCCCGATGGTGCTGACGCTCAGCACGGCGCCCGGCAGGTCGAGCGGGTCCTTGGTCAGGTCCTCGGGCCGGTCGGCCGGGACGCCGAGCCGGACGCCGAGGCACGCGATCACCGCGATCGGGGCGTTGACGACCAGCAGCCACTCCCAGCGCACGTGCGCCAGCGCGGTGCCCCCGAGCAGCGGCCCGAGGACGAATCCGGACATGCCCACGACGATCATCACCGTCATGGCGCGCATCCGCAGGGCCTTGTCCTCGAACAGGCGGAAGACCAGGGAGTTCGTGATGGGCGCCATCGCCGCGGCGGCGACGCCGAGGGCGGCGCGCAGGGCGATGAGCTGACCCGCCGTGGTGACGAGGACGACGCACAGGCTCAGCGCGCCGAACACGGCGAGTCCGGCCAGCAGCACCCGGCGACGGCCGAGCCGGTCGGCCATCGAGCCCGCGGTGAGCAGCAGACCGCCGAAGGTCAGGGAGTACGCCCCGGTGACCCACTGGAGCGCGGTCGTCCCGCTGCCGAGGTCGCGGCCGATCGTGGGCAGCGCGATCGACAGCAAGGTGTTGTCGACCATCTCGACGAAGAAGGCCAGGCAGAGAGCTGCCAGCGGAATCCACGCCGCACGCAGGGACGGGTAGGTGCGGGTGGGGGTGGGGGTGGGCAGTGTGGCCGCGGTCATAGAGTCCTCCGGTCGAACATGGTTCGACTATCGAACGACGTTCGATGAGTTAAGATAGAACAACGTTCGATACTGCGCAAGACGCACAGGGATGTGAGCCATGGCACGCCTACAGAAGCGCTCGGGCGAAGGCCGCCGACGGGCCTCGCACTCGATGGAGTCGGTGCTCACCGAGGCGGTGGCCCTGCTCGACGAGGCCGGCGCCCCGGCGCTGACGTTCCGGGCGCTGGCCCAGCGTCTGGGCGGCGGCGTCGCGAGCATCTACTGGTACGTGACGAGCAAGGAGGAGCTGCTCGACCGCGCCACCGACCACGTGATGGGCTCGGTGCTGGCCGACATCGAGACGCTCGCGGACAGCCCCGACCCCATCGACGACCTTCGGGTGATGGCCCTGACGCTGTTCGACGCGGTCGTGGAGCGGCCGTGGCTGGGCGCCTACTTCATGCGCAACACCGGAGTCCAGGGCAACTCCCTGCGCCTGTACGACAGGCTCGGCCGGCAGACCCTCCGTCTCGACCTCACCGCGCGGCAGCGGTTCCACGCCGTGTCCGCGATCGTGGGGGTGGTGGTCGGCTCCGCCGTCGACCTGGGCCAGGAGCCGCCCCAGGAGATCCTCGACGGCGCCACGAACCGCGAGGAGTTCCTCGGCCGCTACGCCAAGGCCTGGCGGGAGCTCGACCCCGGGGAGTTCCCGTTCGTGCGCGAGATCGTCGACGAGTTCGACGGCCACGACGACATCGAGCAGTTCCGCTCCGCGCTGGAACTGACCCTGGCGGGCCTGCGCCTACAGGCCGGGGCCTGAGCGGGACGGCGAGCGAGGACGGCGGCGAGCGGGGACGGCGGCGAGCGGGACACCGGCGAGCGGCCCGTCCGGGAAGCCGCCACGGCCGCCGCGGTCCGTCCGGTCGGGCGGTCGCCGGGACGGACGAGAGGTGACGGGAAGCGCCGAAGGGCACCGCGGACGCGGGTCCGCGGTGCCCTTCGGCGTCAGGACAGTCGCTCGGGTCCCCGGCGTCACGGACACCCCGCGTCACCGACGCGGCACCGGCGTCACCGACCCGCGGCGTCACCGACACCCGGCGTCACGGACGCCCGGGGGTCCGGTCGTATCAGGCGGGTGCGGCGACCTCGGCCCACACGCGTTTGCCGGGCACTCCGGGGACGCGCAGGACACCCCAGTCGATGGAGAGCCGCTGCACGATGAACATGCCGTGGCCGCCGGGGCGCCCGGCCCGGTGCGGGGTGCGGGGCGCGGGCTCGCCGCTGCCGAGGTCGGAGACCTCGATACGCAGGGTCTTGCCGTCGGTGGAGACGAGGACCTCCTCGGGCCCCTCCGCGTGCAGGCAGGCGTTGGTGACCAGCTCGGAGACGACGAGCAGGACGTCCTCGGCGGCGGCTTTGCGGTCCGCGCCCTCCGCCGGGGTCCAGCCCCATTCGCGCAACGCCTCGCGGGCGAAGTCGCGGGCCATCGGCACGACTCCGCTGGCGCCCACGAGGGTGAGCCTGCGGGTTCGCCGCCCGACGGCGGCGGCCGGCCCGGCCCCGTCGTCAACGCCGGACCCGCCCTGTTCCGGGCGGTCGTCCGGCAGTTGCGGCCGGGTGGTGCTCATCAGCGCTTCACCTCACCGATTCGCCAGTTCTGAGTGCACACACTTCGACAATTCGTGTTGTCGGGCCCGCATGGGGCACGAGCCCGGTTTCTGCCAGGGTCCTGGGTTACTGCTCGGCCCGCGGGGCCGCCCGTGCGACGGGTGCGGTCCGTGGGGCCGGGTATCGAGGGCTACGTGGATCTCCTGCCCGGCACGTCGCCCGGGACACCTGCCGATCGGCCGCCCGCGCGAGGGGCCTTCCGGGCACAGGGCAACGCCTGACCGCGCGTGTCCGCCGGGCGCGGGGGCGGACCCCCGGGGCCGGGTTCAGCCGGCGAGCGCGTCCTCGACGGTGGCGTGCACCGTGAAGACCGCGTCCGCGCCGGTGATCTCGAACACCCTCGCCACCACGGGCTGCATGCCCGCGAGGTGGATGCCGCCGCCCGCCGCCTCCGCCTTGAGGCGGGCGCCGAGCAGGACGTTGAGCCCGGTGGAGTCGCAGAACTCCAGCTCGGCGCAGTCGATGGCGATCTTGACCTTGCCCTCGTCGAGGGCGGCCTCCAGTGGTTCGCGCAACAGCTCGGCCGTGTGGTGATCCAGCTCACCGGCCGGCGTCACGACGGCCCAGGGCCCTTCGGTGCGCACCTCGACGCGAAGCCGTCCCCGGTTCGCGCTGCCGACCGTCCCGCGGTCCATGCCCTATGTCTCCCGACCGTTGTCACGGCGGCCGGCGCACTGCCGCGCCCACCGCTTCTCCACTCCACGCCGCCGCCCCTTCGAGCGGTGCGGCGGCTCTGACTCACGTACTGGCTCGCGTGCCGGCGAGCGCCGGCCCGGTGCCGTCCCAGTCGCTGACTCAGCGCTGATCCCAGCTGACTGACCGCTGCTGAGCGCATACCGCCGCCCTCGAACACTACGCCTTCGTTACCTCTCTCGGTACCCGAACATCCCCCCGAAAAGGGACATTTAGCCACAATTGGCACTTGCGGCTGGTCAGTGCGAACCGGTAGGGCTAGAAGCACAGCATTCGACACGGCCGGCTTTGGAGGCGCCGCACACCGCAGTGCACGTATTGGCATCGGCAGCCATATGCCGAGAACGATGGAGGACATCATGTCACCCCAGCTCGACGCATCGCAGGCGAAACCGGCGACGTCGACCATCCCCACGCAACGCACGGAGAGCGCGGATCCGGGGGCCGCGGCCCCTGCCGCCGGACCCCTCGCGGAACTGCCCGGACTGGCAGACCTGCCGACGATCCCGCCGTTCGATCAGGTGGGGCCGCTGGACGCACGGGCCCTTTCCAAGACCCTCTTCGAGCGGCTGGAGCTGCTGGAGGAGGGCACGCACGCCCATTCCTACGTACGCAACACCCTGGTCGAGCTGAACCTGGCCCTGGTCAAGTTCGCCGCCTCCCGGTTCCGCTCCCGCAGCGAGCCGATGGAGGACATCGTCCAGGTCGGCACGATCGGGCTCATCAAGGCGATCGACCGTTTCGAGCTGACGCGCGGTGTGGAGTTCCCCACCTTCGCGATGCCGACGATCATCGGTGAGATCAAGCGCTTCTTCCGTGACACCTCGTGGTCCGTGCGGGTTCCGCGCCGGCTCCAGGAGCTGCGGCTCGACCTCGCGAAGGCGGGTGACGAGCTGGCGCAGCGCCTCGACCGGGCGCCGACGCCGAGCGAGCTGGCCGAGAAGCTCGGCATCCCCCGCGAGGAGGTCGTGGAGGGCATGGCGGCGAGCAACGCGTACACCGCGAGCTCGCTGGACGCGCAGCCCGAGGACGACGACTCGGAGGGCGCCCTCGCCGACCGGATCGGTTACGAGGACCACGGCCTGGAGGGGATCGAGTACATCGAGTCCCTGAAGCCGATGATCGCCCGGCTGCCGCAGCGCGACCGGCAGATCCTGAGCCTGCGCTTCGTGGCCAATATGACGCAGTCGGAGATCGGCGAGGAGCTGGGCATCTCGCAGATGCACGTCTCCCGCCTGCTGTCGCGCACGCTGGTGAAGCTGCGCAGGGGCCTGACGCTCGACGAGTAGTCCGCGCCCCGCTCTCTTTCCGTGCACTGCTGCTGTGCGTGAAGGGCCCGCCCCGAACGGTTTCGGGACGGGCCCTTCCGTGTGCCCGGTACCCGCACGTGCCATGGGCATGTCCGGTGGGTCCGGACTCTTTCCGGCGGCGCGCGCTCTCAGACCTCGCGGACCCCGGCGCGCCACACCTCGGTCACCAGCGGCACCCCGGGCCGGTAGGCGAAGTGGACGTGGCTGGGCGCGTCGAGGACGGCGAGGTCGGCGCGGGCCCCCGGGGAGAGGCGGCCGACGTCGGCGCGGCGCAGCGCACGGGCCCCGCCGGCCGTCGCGGACCACAGCGCCTCGTCGGGTGTCATCCCCATGTCCCGTACGGCCAGGGCGATGCAGAACGGCATGGAGGAGGTGTACGAGGAGCCGGGGTTGCAGTCGGTGGACAGCGCGACGGTCGCCCCCGCGTCCAGCAGCCGCCTGGCGTCGGGCCACTGGGCGCGGGTGGAGAACTCGGCGCCGGGCAGCAGGGTCGCGACGGTGGTGCCCTGGGCGAGGGCGTCGACGTCGGCCTCGGTGAGGTGGGTGCAGTGGTCGGCGCTCGCGGCGCCGAGTTCCACGGCGAGCTGGACCCCGGGCCCGTACGTGAGCTGGTTGGCGTGCACGCGCGGGATCAGGCCCTTGGCCGCCCCGGCGGTGAGGATCGCGCGGGCCTGGTCGCCGTCGAAGGCGCCCTTCTCGCAGAACACGTCGACCCAACGGGCGTACGGGGCGCAGGCGTCGAGCATGGGCCCGGTGACGAGGGCGACGTAGCCGGCCGGGTCCTCGGCGTACTCGGGGGCGGGGATGTGCGCGCCGAGGTAGGTGACCTCGTCGGTGTGGCGGGCGGCGAGGCGCAGCGCGCGGGACTCGTCCTCGACGGTCAGTCCGTAGCCGGACTTGGTCTCCTGGGTGGTGGTGCCCTGGCGCAGGCCCTCGTGGAGGTGGCGCCGCAGAGTGGCCTCCAGCTCCGTGTCGGTGGCGGCGCGGGTCGCGGCGACGGTCGTCCGGATGCCCCCGGCGGCGTAACTCTCGCCGGACATGCGGGCGTTGAACTCGGCGGTGCGGTCCCCGGCGAAGACGAGGTGGGAGTGGGAGTCCACGAACCCGGGGATCACGGCGCGGCCTTCGAGGTCGCGGACGGTGTCGGCGGCGGGCGCGGCGGCGGCCGGCCCGGCCCAGGCGACGTGCCCCTCCTCGATGAGGAGCGCGGCCCTCCCGATCAGGCCGAGGGGGCTGCCGTCGCCGGTCTCCGGGTCGTTGGTGACGAGGCTGCCGATACCGGTGAGGAGGGTCGTGCGGCTCATACGGGGTGGTCCTCCTGGGCGTACAGCGCGGTGATCGCTTCGGTGAGGGCGCGGGCGGGGTCCTCGACCCGGGTGTGGCGGCCGTCGCGGACGAGGTGGCGGCCGCCGACCACGGTGTGCCGCACGTCGGCGCCGGTGGCGGCGAACACGGCGGTCTCGGCGCCGAGTGGGGGCGGGGCCCCGGCGGTGCGGACGGTGTCGAGGGCGATCGTGGTGAAGTCCGCGAGGGCGCCGGGGGCGAGACGGCCCGCGTCGTCCCAGCCGAGCGCCGCGTGGCCGCCGGCGGAGGCGGCGTCGAGGAGGGCGGCGGCCGGCCAGTGGCCCCGGGTGCGGGTGCGCAGGCGTTCGTCCAGTTCGAGGGCGCGGGCCTCTTCGAACAGGTCGATGACGGCGTGGCTGTCGCTGCCCAGGGACAGCGGGCTGCCCGCCTCCTGGAGGCGGACGGCGGGCCCGATGCCGTCGGCGAGGTCGCGTTCGGTGGTGGGGCACATGCAGGTGCCGGTGGCGCTGTCGCCGAGGAGGCGGACGTCCTCCTCGGTGAGGTGGGTGTTGTGGACGCCGGTGGTGCGGGCGCCGAGGACGCCGTGGTCGGCGAGGAGGCGGGTGGGGGTGCGTCCGTGCGCGGCGAGGCACGCCTCGTTCTCGCCCGTCTGCTCGGAGAGGTGGACGTGCAGGGGCGCGGAGCGTTCCCGGGCCCATGCGGCGACGGTGGCGAGCTGCGCGGCGGGCACGGCGCGCACGGAGTGGATCGCGGCGCCGATCCGGGTGTGCGCGTCCTCGGCACGGACCAGCGCGTCGGCGCGGGCGGCCCAGCGGTCGGCGTCGCCGTCGCTGAAGCGGAGCTGGTGCGGCTCGGGCGGGGCGCCGAAGCCGGCCGACAGGTAGGCGGTGTCGAGCAGCGTGATGCGGATGCCGGCGTCCGCCGCGGCGGCGATCAGCGCCTCGCCCATGGCGTTGGGGCCGGCGTAGGGCGTGCCGTCGGCCTGGTGGTGCACGTAGTGGAACTCGCCGACCGCGGTGATCCCGGCGAGCGCCATCTCGGCGTAGACGGCGCGGGCGAGCGCGTAGTAGCTGTCCGGGGTGAGCCGGGCGGCGACCTCGTACATCGTGTCGCGCCAGGTCCAGAAGGTGCCGCTGCCGCGTTGCACGCGCGAGCGCAGCGCGCGGTGGAAGGCGTGCGAGTGGGCGTTGGCGAGCCCGGGGAGGGTCAGCCCGCGCAGGGCGGTCGCGCCGGGCGGCGGCGCGGGGACACCGGTGCGCACGGCGGTGACGCGGCCCGCCGCGGTGTGCAGGACCACGCCGGGCTCGGTACGGGTGCCGAGCCAGGCGTGTTCGAGCCAGTAGACGGCCTCGGGGACGCCGCTTGCCGTGCCCGGGGGTGGGTTCAGCGGCACGCCAGTTCCTCCAGTACGTCGGCGAGGGCCGTGACCCCGGCCAGGCAGTCGGCCTCGTCCGCGTGTTCGGCGGGCGCGTGGGAGACGCCGGTGGGGTTGCGGACGAACAGCATGGCGGTGGGGACGGCGGCGGAGAGGATTCCGGCGTCGTGTCCCGCTCCGGTGGGCAGGACGGGCACGGCGCGTCCCTCGCTCTGCCGGCCGAGGACCTTGCCGAGTTCGGTGCGCAGGGCGTGCCCGAACTCGACGACGGGGGTGAAGGACTCGCGGACGACGTCGAGGTCGACGCCCTCGCGCGCGGCGGCCTCCCGGGCGGCCCCCTCGATCGCGGTGACGACCGAGTCGAGGGTGGTCTGGTCGGCGGCGCGCGAGTCGAGCCAGCCCCGGACGAGGGAGGGGATGGCGTTCACGCCGCCGGGGACGACGGCGATCTTCCCGAAGGTCGCGACGGCCTGGGCGAGGGCGGCCTCGCGGCGGGCGGCGAGCACGGTCTCGGCGTACGGCAGCATCGGGTCGTGCCGGTCGGCGAGCCGGGTGGTGCCCGCGTGGTTGCCCTCGCCCCGGAAGTCGAAGCGCCAGCGGCCGTGCGGCCAGATGGCGCTCGCGATGCCGACGGGGTCGCCGGTCAGGTCGAGCGCCCGCCCCTGTTCGACGTGGAGTTCGACGTACGCGGAGATCCGGGCGAGCCGTTCGGGGTCGGCGCCGATCGTCTCCGGGTCGTGTCCCGCGGCCTCCATGGCGCGCGGGAGGCTGATGCCCTCGGCGTCGCGCAGCGCGTACGCCGCTTCCTTGGTGAGCGCCCCGGCGCTGAGCCGGGAGCCGACGCATGCGAGCCCGAAGCGGGCACCCTCCTCGTCGGCGAAGTTGGTGACGGCGAGGGGCCTTGCGGGCCGGGCGCCGCGTTCCCTCAGCTCGTCGAGGGCGGCGAAGGCGCTGACGACGCCGAGCGGCCCGTCGAAGGCGCCGCCGTCGGGCACCGAGTCGAGGTGGGAGCCGGTGACGACGGCCCCCTCCCCGCGCGGGTCGCCGAGCCAGGCCCACTGGTTGCCGTTGCGGTCCTCCTCGTAGGTCAGCTCGCGGTCGGCGGCCTGCTGCCGGAACCAGTCGCGCGTCTCGGTGTCGGCGGGCGTCCAGGCGAAGCGGCGGTAGCCGCCGGAGCGGGTGTCGCGGCCGAGCGGGAGCAGGTCCCGCCACATGCCGGTGAAGCCGGTGGCGGGGCTCATGCGTCGGTGCTCCCGGCCTCTGCGGTGCTCCCGGCCTCCACGCCGCCCTCGCGCATGGGGATGCGCACGCCCTTGGCCTCGGCGACGGCCTCGGCCTCCTCGTATCCGGCGTCGACGTGCCGGATGACGCCCATGCCGGGGTCGTTGGTGAGGACGCGGCGGATCTTCTCGCCGGCCAGCTCGGTGCCGTCGGCGACCGTGACCTGCCCGGCGTGCAGGGAGCGGCCCATGCCGACGCCGCCGCCGTGGTGGACGGAGACCCAGGAGGCACCGGAGGCGACGTTGACCATGGCGTTGAGCAGCGGCCAGTCCGCGATGGCGTCGGAGCCGTCGCGCATGGCCTCGGTCTCGCGGTACGGGGAGGCGACGGAGCCGGTGTCGAGGTGGTCGCGGCCGATGACGACGGGCGCCTGGAGCTCCCCGGAGGCGACCATGTCGTTGAAGCGCACGCCCGCCACGTCGCGCTCGCCCTGGCCGAGCCAGCAGATGCGGGCGGGCAGCCCCTGGAAGTGGACGCGCTCCTGCGCCATCTTGATCCAGCGGTGCAGGGACTCGTTCTCGGGGAAGAGGTCGAGGATCGCCTTGTCGGTCTTGTGGATGTCGCTCGCCTCGCCGGACAGCGCGGCCCAGCGGAAGGGGCCCTTGCCCTCGCAGAACAGCGGCCGGATGTAGGCGGGTACGAAGCCGGGGAACGCGAAGGCGCGCTCGTACCCGGCGAGTTGGGCCTCGCCCCGGATCGAGTTGCCGTAGTCGAAGACCTCGGCGCCCGCGTCCTGGAAGCCGACCATGGCTTCGACGTGGCGGGCCATGGACTCGCGGGAGCGGGTGGTGAACTCGGCGGGCTTCTCCTTCGCGTACGCCGCCATGTCGGCGAAGTCGACGCCGACGGGGAGGTAGGCGAGCGGGTCGTGCGCGGAGGTCTGGTCGGTCACGATGTCGATGGGCGCGCCCTCGGCGAGCATGCGCGGCAGCAGTTCGGCGGCGTTGCCGAGCAGTCCGATGGACAGCGGCTTGCGCCGGTCGCGCGCCTCGGTGGCCAGCTCCAGGGCGTGCGCGAGGTTGTCGGCCCTGACGTCGAGGTAGCGGTGCTCGATACGGCGCTCGATGGCGCGCGGGTCGCAGTCGACACAGATCGCGACGCCGTCGTTCATGGTGACGGCGAGCGGCTGGGCACCGCCCATGCCGCCGAGCCCGGCGGTGAGCGTGATGGTCCCGGCGAGCGAGCCGCCGAACTTCTTCGCGGCGACGGCGGAGAAGGTCTCGTACGTCCCCTGGAGAATCCCCTGCGTGCCGATGTAGATCCAGGAACCGGCGGTCATCTGCCCGTACATGGTCAGGCCCATGGCCTCCAGGCGCCGGAACTCCTCCCAGTTCGCCCAGTCGCCGACGAGGTTGGAGTTGGCGATGAGCACGCGGGGCGCCCACTCGTGGGTCTGCATGACGCCGACGGGCCGCCCGGACTGGACGAGCATCGTCTCGTCCTGCTTGAGGGTGCGCAGCGTGCGGGTCATCGCGTCGAAGGAGTTCCAGTCGCGCGCGGCCTTCCCGGAGCCGCCGTAGACGACCAGCTCGTCCGGGTGCTCGGCGACCTCCGGGTCCAGGTTGTTCTGGAGCATCCGCAGCGCGGCTTCCTGCTGCCAGCCGAGGGCGCTCAGCTGCGTGCCACGGGGGGCGCGGACGGGGCGGGGTCCTGCCATGGGATGCCTCCTGGATAGGCCGGATGACCGACGGCCCGCCCCCCGGCCCGGCCCACGGGACCGGCCCCGGGTCCCGGACCGCACTCATAATTCAATTCACATACTCGCGCTCTGAATACTCTTAGTCAATGGGGTGCGCCGGGGACCGGTCGCCGCGGCGAGCGGGGACACGATAGGCGCCACTGCGGCGCGGCCGTCGGTAGCGGGGCTGCGGCCTGGCCACGTCCCGCTCAGAATTCTGCGGCCTGGACGTAAGAGAGGGGGAGCCGCCGACATATACAAGAGTGGAGGGGATGTGGACAGAACAAGTGACGAGCAGCGCTTCACCGCTCTGTACCAGGAGTACAGCGGGGCGGTCGAAACCTATGTGCGGCGCCGGGCCCATCCGGACCAGGCCGCGGACGTGGTGGCCGAGGTGTTCCTGGTCGCCTGGAGACGACTGGACGAGGCCCCGGCCTCCAGCGAGCTTCCGTGGCTGTACGGGGTGGCGCGCCGGACTCTGGCCAACGCGTACCGGGCGGACGACCGCCGCAACTCCTTGCTGAGCGTGCTGGCGGCGCAACCACAGGGCACCGTCGAGGATCCCGCGGCAGAGATAGCCGAACAGCTGCACCTCGTGCAGGCATTCGACGCCCTGAGCGAGCAGGACCAGGAGGTGCTGCGTCTGACCTTGTGGGAGGGGTTGCGGGCCCGCGAGGCCGCACGTGTCGTGAGCTGCTCCGTCCCCGCCTTTCACGTACGGCTGCACCGCGCCCGCAAACGGCTGCGCGCCGGTCTGGCCCAGGCGCCCGGAATCCCTTCCGGCTCCACGACGAACGTGCCCCTCACCGGGGCGTCCTTGGCGATACGAGGTGACCGCAGTGCGTGATACGGATCAGCTGCTCCGGAAGCTCGACCCGGGACAGGCATGTGCCCGGTCCTCGCTCGACGAGCAGGAGGCAAGACTCCAGCAGATTCTGCGCACGTCCCGGCCGGCGCCCCACAGGCCGCGGGGGCCTCACTGGTCCGGTACACGGAAATGGGGTGTCGTTGCTGTAGGGACGGCTGTCGTCGCCGCGGCGGCGGTGGTCGGCCCCCAACTGTTCCGGTCCACGGCCCAGCCCGCCTACGCGGTGACGCCCCCGTCGCTGGCGCTGCGGCATCCGAGCGGTTCGGCCCAGGATCGTCTCGATGCGCTCGCCGAGAAGGTGGCCGAGCTGCCGGATGAAAGCGCCACCGGGACGCAACGGTTCGTCCAGGACAGTTGGTCGCTCTCCACCCGTATCGACGGCGAGCAGGTCACCTCCGCCGTCGTCCCCGAACGCCGGGTGACCGTGAAAAAGCCCGACGGCTCGAAGACATGGCGGGTCCGCAGCCAGAAACCGCAGTTCCAGAACGAGCAGCAGCGCAAGAGGTGGAAGGACGCGGGAGCCACGGGAGAGAGAACGGTCTCGTACTCGGGTTCCTCGGGCCCTGCGGACTCCTCCGATCCGCGCACGCACCGGCCCCCGACTGACACGGAGGGGATGGAGCGCTGGCTCCGGACGGGCTACCACGGGTCCGGGCCCGGCGAACTGTTCGACTCGATCGCCGAACGCTCCGTCGACACCGCCTTCACGCCGAAGGAACGGTCCGCCCTGCTGCGCGTGCTGGCCCATACCCGGGGCGTCGCCTACCGCGGCGCGGTCGAGGACCGGGCCGGCCGCAGCGGCCTGGCCTTCTCGGTCAACTCCCGGTACGGAGGGCTGCCCAAGACCCAGACCCTCGTCTTCGGCCCCGGCGACGGAAAGCTGCGCTCCTACGACGAACAGCTGACGAAGGACGCCGGCGCCCTGAACGTCCGCGTACCTGCGGTCACGCTCTACATCACCTACCTCGAAGAGGGGTGAACTGCGCCGGGGGGGGCGCCGGCTGCCGCCGACACCCCCCGGTCCCGCGCAGGCCGTGGTCAGGACGTCGCGAAGCAGTCCGCCCTGTTGTCCAGCGAGGCAGAGAGGGCCGTGGAGGAGGAGTGGGCCTTCTCCACCCAGAGGCTGTCGAAGGGGGAACAGCTTCGGTCGTCACCGCTCGTCGTACGCACGTTTCCGGCGCGCGCCGCGTCCGCCCGCTCCCGCACTCAGCCGTTTCCGCCCGCCGCGCCCCTGAGTACGGCGGTCAGTCGCTCGGCGGCGGGGAGGTCGAGGCCCCCGAGGGTGACGGCGGCCTCGCTGTCGCACCGTACGCAGTCCGGGTGAAAGAAGGTGTCGAGGAAGGCGCCGTCCGCGACCGCCCGCACGGCCTCCGTCAGGCGCCGGGCGACGACGTGCGCGGTGCGCCAGTCACCGAGGTTCACGCCGGGCCCCAGCGGCGGCGCCCCGAGGAGCCCGCCGAGCCGGGCGGCGGTCACGACGTCGGCCTCACCGAGGAGCAAGGAGCCCTCCGCGCAACGGAGTTCAGGTAATGCCAGTCCGTGCGAGGCGAGGGCGGCGCGCAGAGCGGGGGCGGGGTTCACGGGGTCCTCCAGTGGACGCAGAAGGGGTTGGTCTCGTTCTCCAGCAAGGGCAGTACGCGCACGGGGTGGACGCTCCAGAACCAGATGCCGCACCCCGCGCGCACCGAGTGGCGGTACGGCAGGCCGGCACGCAACAGGCAGGCGGCCGCCTCCCGTTCACGGTGGTTGCCGAGCCAGGCCCAGGCCAGGTCGAAGGCGTCCCGGTCGAGTTCCGGGGTGACGGCGCGCACCGACTCCCGCATCCAGTCGACGGCGGCGGCGGGCGCGACGGCCGTACCGGACACCGGGGCGCCCGGCCCTTCGCGGCGACACCAGTAGGCCCGGGGCAACGACGTCATGAACCACCCTCCTGACGGCAGTCGAACTCGGCCCAGACGGACTTCCCCCGACCGTCCGCGCCCAGGTCCACGCCCCACCTCGTGGCGATCCCCGCGACCACGAGCAGCCCACGCCCGCCTTCGGCCGTGTCACCGGGCGTGACGGGACACGGCCGGACGCCCTCACCGTCCGCGACCACGAGCCGCACGGTACCGGCGGTACGCCCGAGGGTCAGGACACATTCCCCCGCCTCGGTGTGCCGTTCGACGTTCGCGAGCAGTTCGTGCGCGCAGAGGGCGACCTCACGCGCCAACTCGGCCCCGCACCAGCGGCTTACGGCCCCGGCGACGAGGCGGCGCAGAGCGGCCAGGTCCTCCGGTCTGACGGTGATCTCGCGCCGGAATCCGGCGAGGGGGACGAGAGTTTCCACGACTCCTCCAGGGCAGGACAGAGAGATCACCGTTGACGTGGAGTGATGAACCCGTTGCCGAAGGTGAGGGGTACAGAGTGGCCCCACCACAGCATCCACCGCAAGCTCTGTGCGTAACAAAGTTGGAGATAGCTGAACTTGCGAACGACCGTTCGAGGTAGGCGTCATCGTTGAGATGCGGCAGACTGGGCCCGAAAGCAGCATGAAGGAGGCAGGAGTTGGCAGGTCATCCGCGTCCGACCGTCCGACGGCGCAAGCTCGGCTCGGAGTTCAAGCGCCTGCGCGAGGCGGCCGGCGTCAAGATGGACGACGCGGCCGAGCGCATCGGCGGCGACAAGTCGAAGATCAGCCGCCAGGAGAACGGCCGCCAGGGCATGAACAAGCTGGAGGCCGAAGCGCTGCTCGACCTCTACGGAGTGGAGGACGAACGGCTGCGCACGGCCCTGATCACGATGGCGCGGGAAGGGCGTCGGAAGGGGTGGTGGGCTCAGTACAGCGACATACTCCAGGCCCGGCTTGAGGAGCAGATCTCCATCGAGTCGGATGCGGCCAAGATCCTGGCCTTTCAGTCGCTGCTGATCCCCGGGCTGTTCCAGACAGCTGAGTATGCGACAGAAGTCATCCGGTCGTTCGACAAGGGAATGTCCTCGGAGAAGGAACTGGATTCTCTAATCTCTGTCCGTATGACGCGCCAGGAGATCTTTCAGCGCGTCAACGCCCCACACCATGTATGCATCCTCGATGAGGCAGTGTTGCGCCGCGAGATCGGCGGACCCGGGGTCATGGCTGCTCAGCTCGACAAGCTGATCGAGGTGAGCAACCCGCCCAAGCTGACCATCCAGGTGATTCCGTTTGGTCAGGGTTGGCACCCTGGCCTAAGCGGGCCCTACACGATCTACTCGTACCCAGACCCGATGGAACTCGATGTGGTGAAGATCGGGTATCTGGATGGATCGCTGTTCCTTGAAGAGGACGCGGCAGTCGAGCGCTTCCGGCTCGCTTTCGATGAGCTCCGTGCCTCCGCGCAACCCGTGCGACAGTCCCTGGAACTGATCCGTACAGTGGCGCGAGGATACCGCCAGAGAACCTGAAGGACGGAAGCAACATGATCCGGCACAACCTCCCCTCGCTTGCTTGGATCAAGTCCTCGTACAGCGACGACGCCGAAGGACAATGCGTGGAGACCCAGGCGACGCAAGACGGACTCGTGGCGATCGGCGACAGCAAAAACCGCCCCCTCGGCGCCCACCTCTTCACCCCCGCCGCCTGGCAGACCTTCGTCAGCGACGTCCGCGAGAACTGATCAGTGACTGAACCGAGAGCGCAGAACGCGCCCGGAGGCGAGATACGTCCCGTCAGCCTCCTCGCTCATTCCTGGCGTAAGTCGTCGTACAGCAGCGACGGTTCAGGAAACTGCGTTGAGACGCAGCCCACAGGGGGCGGGCACATGGCGATCCGGGACAGCAAAAACCGCCCCCTCGGCGCCCACCTCTTCACCCGCGCCGCCTGGCAGACCTTCGTCAGCGAGGTACGCGACAGCCGCACCGGCAGGTGACCGGTCGGACGCGGGGCGAGGACGACTGGCTGACGGACACCCGCGCGTCCTACGACACCGTCACCGCCGACTACGCGGACCTGACGCGGAAGCTGCTGGACGAGACGCCGGAGGAGCGTGCAGTTCCGGCGCGTGGAAGACGGAGGGCTACGGCGGGCACTCGATGAAGGTCCGCGTCCACCGCCGCAGGCCCGGACAGGTGGCCGACTGGCTCAACGAGGGCGGGCGGTTTCGCTGTCGATTCGCACCGGACGCTCAGCTCGGCGGAGAGCGCCCCCGGCGGCATCCTCCTCGCCCACCGCCGGGCCGGTCCCGGCACCGGCGCCCGTACCCGAGTGTCCCGAGTGTCCTGAACGCTCCCGCGCCGGATCGGTCCGCGCCCGGGGACGGAAGCGGCGTCTGCGGACCTGACTGTCCCGTCGCCGGACCGGAGCCGCTTCAGCGGTTACGGCTACGGCCACCGCCGGCCCGGCCCCCCGTCGGCCTCGGGGACTGTCGTCCAACAGGGCCTTCGCGAACGTCCTGTGGTGGGCGGCGAGCCACTCCTGTACGCGGTCCCAGCACACGTCGTTGTGGCACAGCATCGTTCCGCCCTCCGGATCGGCCAGGGCCCGGGGCCACTCGGTGCCGCTGTCGACCGGGACGCCCGCACTCGCCTCGTGCAACCGCCGCAGAAGCTCCCCCACCGATCTCAGCGCGGTCTCCGTCATCGCCCAGCGCGGAAACGGCGGCAGGGCGACGTCACCCGGGATGTAGGTCAGCTGCTCCCGACCGTCCCCGGTGAGACGGAGCGGCGTCGGGGCCGCGTCGAAGCCGTGCTCCCTGAGCGCGCGGAGGTGGGCGTGGAGGGCGCGGGCCGTACTCGGTGCCGGGCGTTCCACCAGGGCGCCTCGTCGTAGGACCGCACCCGTGTTCATCAGGCCGCCGGCCAGTGTTTCGCCGCCCGCCGCCCACGTCCTCGGCCGTCATGCGGAAGACGTTACCGCCCGGTCCGAGCGTGGACGGGCGGGGCGGAAACACTCCGGGACACAGGGCCCGCGCCGTGGCCCAGCCCGCCCTTGTCGCACCCGAACCACAGTCGTCGTCCCCCCTGCCGAGGCGGCGCCGGAAAGACCGGTCACACAGCCCAACAGGCAGGCGACGCATACCACTTCATCGCCATAAAGATGAGTCACCGTAAAGGTGATAAACCACCACACCCCACCTCAACCGGCGTCTAGTCTACGGAGGACACGCCGTGCTGCCCAGCGCGGCCGTCCGAGGAGGAAAGCCTGTGTTATCTCCCTGCGGTCCTCAGCACGCTCCCGCCGGTGACGTCGGCGCGGCGCTCATGCTGCTCGACCACCGGAGCAAGACCATCCACGCGGGCAGGACCGAGGCCGATCCCGAAACAGACGCGATGATCGACCAGTTCATCGAGTCGCTGGGCCCCGGCGGAGCGGACGACCTGCTGGACGGCACGTGCACGCTCATCTACATGTTCATGACGTGGCTGCGGAAGGCCCACGAGGACCACGACAAGGACGTCATCGAGTACGTGGTGCCGACCTTCGTGGCCTCGATGCGCATGATGCCGAAGAGCTGTCCGCCCGAGGTGATCCCCACCATGACGGGCATGATCGTCGCGGCGGGCATCGGCCTGAGCCCCAGCCTATGGCGCAAGCAGTACGGGGACTGGACCAAGCAGGAGATGAACGCCCTCGAAGCCGCGACCTTCCTGCTCTCGGAACACATCAACCGCATGACCGAGGACGAGGATTTCGCCGTCCGCCTCATCACGGAGGCCCTGACCCGGACCGAATCAGAAGAGGACTGACGCACCGGGCAGCGGGCCTTACGGTCTCGGCGTGTGACGCGGACCGATCTCGCGTGTGACGCGGACCGATCCAGGCGTGTGACGCGAGCCGGTCTCGCCGCGTCCGAGCTTGAGTGGTCTCGCCGGGGGGCGCGCCCCGGGACGGACTCGCTTATCCATCAGGCCACTTGCGTGCGTGTACCGGCGGGCAGCGCTCAGCGCGTCCGATCCGAGGGGATCACGGCCGCGCCTCGTCCCGCGCCCGCGGTCGAAACCATCTCCAGCACCGCGCGACGGAGCCGCCGAGCCCGTCGTCCCGCCCCGGGGCGGGGGCTTCCGCAGTCAGCGCCCCGGTCAGATGGCGCGGACAAGGCGCAGCAAGACCGAGCCCTCTCCCTCGTCCGCCCCCCGCTTGGAGCCGGCCCGCCGGGTGCGTCACCGGGTCGCGGGGGTCCGCGACCCGGTGGGGGGCGTCGTGGTGACGGGCGTCGTGGGGGTGGAGGGCGCGGGTGCGGGCGACATCACCCCTTAAAAGGACGGGAGAAGAGGACCTTCCTACCCTCCTGCCGGGCCCCCGGCCCCACCTCAGCCGTAGGGCGCGGGGACTCACTCATAGGGGTGAAGAGGAACGTTCAGGCAGGTATCGGGCCGATCGCGCGGACATAGGCTCGGCCCGCACAACCCCTCTCCAGCACCACAACTTCAGACGTCGTACGCCATACGCGGCACACACGAATATGGCCCCCGCAGGGACGGGCATCCCGGCGAGGGCCTGACCACTTCGGAAGAGAAGAGCTTCCTCATGGCTGGGACCCAGCTTAATCGGCGCTCCGCGCCCTGTCGCGGAGTCACGCACTCCAACCGCCGACACACCG
>NZ_JBIAFO010000038.1:0-37293 GCF_042869355.1 Streptomyces sp. NPDC007088 | reverse complement strand
GTCACGTCTGGCTGGCCGCCGGCGTTCTCGTCGCCGCCGGGCTGGTGGATCGCGACGAGTCCGGCTTCCGCCAGGTCGGCGACGAGGATCCGGGCGACACCCAGGGGCATCGTCAGGAGTGCGGAGACCTCCGCGACCGACTTGACCTCACGGCACAGGTGGCAGATCCGCTGGTGTTCCGGGAGCAGACCCGACATCTGCATCGGGTCCGCCGTGGTGCTGACCAACGCCTCGATGGCGAGCTGGTAACGGGGCCTGGTCCGGCCGCCCGTCATGGCGTACGGCCGCACCAGCGGCTGGTCTCCCTCGATCCCGAAACCTGCGGAGTGCGGGTTTCCGTAGGGATCGTGCGAGGCGTTGGGCGGTGTCATGAATCCTCCGGACGGGACAGCGGATGGTCAGCGCCGTCAGGCTGTGGCCGGTGGGGGGAACTGAAACGGCCGGCGGTGGCGGTTACTGCGGGTGGTGCGCTCAGTGAAGAAGGCTGCCCTGGAGTTCCGCACGCAGGTCCGGCGTCAGCACGGCCCCCGCCCGGTCCACCAGCAGCGCCATCTCGTATCCCACCAGGCCGATGTCGCACTCGGGGTGGGCGAGTACGGCCAGGGAGGAGCCGTCGGAGACCGACATGATGAAGAGGAAGCCGCGCTCCATCTCCACGACCGTCTGGTTGACGGTGCCGCCCTCGAAGATCCGGGACGCCCCCGCGGTCAGCGAGGTCAGGCCGGAGGCCACGGCCGCGAGCTGGTCGGCGCGGTCACGCGGAAAGCCTTCGGACATCGCGAGGAGAAGTCCGTCGGCGGAGACCACCACCGTGTGCGACACCCCGGGGGTGTTGTCCACGAAATTGGTGATCAGCCAGTTCAGGTTCTGTGCCGCCTGGCTCATGGGGGTCAACTAGCGCTCCTGCTGGTGAGAGGGGCGGGGGTGACTGCCGGTCGACTGGCCGTCCCCCGCCTGGCGCGGGGGGACACCGATGCCGGCCTGATAGCGGCCCTGCTGGATGCCCCTGCGGAGATTGGTCAGCCGGCCACGCACGTCGTCGGGCGCCCGGGAGACCTGGGGACCCGCGTGCTGCTGGGGCTGCTGCTGGGCGGTACCGGGCACCAGATTGGCGCGCGGCACCCTGCGCGGCAGGCCGGAGGTCGTGACGCCGCCCGCCGAGGGCTGCTTCACCCGCTCCGCCTGCCGGACCAGCTCGTCATTGGGGGAGGCCCGCCACGTACCGGAACCCTCCGTGCCGTTCGCCGGCCGGCTCTCACCGGGCGCCGCCGCGGCGGGCGGCTGCGGGGCCGAAGGCCGCTGTTCGGCGGCCGGGCGGCTCTCCTGCGCGGGCGGCTGCTGCTGCGTGCCGGTGCCGCCGTGGAACCAGTTCGTCTCCAGCGTGTCGTACAGCGGGGTGCGGCCGTCACCGGCGCCGGCCGAGGGCAGCTCGGACTCGCCGGGCGCCCCGCGCCGCGGCAGGGGGCCGGGCTGTGCGTCCTCGTGCTGGGGCTGGCCACCCGGCCGGCCCGTGCCGTTGAGGCCGGAGTGCGCCGAGGGGTCGTACTGCGGGCTCTGCCCCGTCTCGTACGCCGTCGGGGCGGGGAACTGCCCCGTGGAATATGCCCCGGTGTCGTAGCCGCCCTGGCCGGAGTCCTGGCGCGCGTCGTGGTACTGGCCGAGATCGTGCTGCCCGGTCTCGTAGCCGCCGGTCGCGAACTGACCCGTGTCCTGACGGCCGGCGTCGTACCCGCCCTGCTGGCCGCCGTTCTGCTGCGGTCCGGGCTGCCCGCCCTGCTGCCCCGTGGCATATGCCCCGGTGTCGTACTGGCCGCTGCCGTCGGCCGGGTAGCCGTTGGCCTGCTGCCCGCCGGTGTACCCGTCGTACGGGTAGCCCGCCGGAGCCCGCGTGGCGTCCTGGCCGGGGGCGTGGCCCTCGAAGGCGTCCTGCCGCGGGAAGGAGCCGGTGTCCGAGGGGGAGCCGTACCGCTCCTGCCCGTGCGCCTGGCGCTCCCCGGGCCCGCCCGTCCCGGAAGGGGCGCCGGGAACCGGGAACTGCCCGGTGGACGAGGGGTCCTGACGGTTGTCGTACCCGCCGTACCCGGCGCCGCCGACGCCCTCCGGGGCCGGCATGTCGTCGGTGATCGCCGGGAACTGCGCCGTCGAACCGGGCCCGCGGTCGTCGCGCGCCACCGGGTAGGCCCCCGTGGCGGGACCCGTGGGACCCGACTGCGGTTCGTCGTGCCCACGCGGGGCGTCCAGCGGGGCCTGCGAACCCGCGGGGTTCTCCTGGTCGCCCCAGCGCGGCGCGCGGGGCTGCGGGTTGCCGCCCGGAAGCTCGGCGCGCGGTCCGCCGCGCGGCGGCAGCTGCGGGCGACGGCTCCCGTCCTCGCCCTGCGGGGCGCGAGGCTGCGGCGGGACGGGCGCGCCGGGCCGGCCGCCGAAGGCGTCCGGGCTCTGGGCGGGCCGCAGGCCCTGGCCCTGGCTCTCGTCCTGCCCGTAGCGGGCCGGAACGCCGCCCTGCGGGAGGTTCTGGCGGCCGTCGTTCTGGCGGCTGTCGCCGAACAGCCCCGGTGCGCGGTTGCCGTCCTGCTGCGGCGCCTCGCCGCGGCCCGGACCGCGCTGCGGCAGTCCGGCCCCGCCCACCTGGGGGAAGGGCTCGCGCGAACCCTGGCCGCCCTGCGGCTGCCGGTTCTGCGGCGCCTGCCCCTGAGGGGCCTGGTTCTGCGGCTGCCGGTTCTGCGGGGGCTGGCCCGGGGCGCCGGGGCGGGTGCCCGGACCGGCCTGGGGGGCGTTGTCGCGGCCCGGCAGCGCGGCTCGCGGACCGCCGGGACCCACCTGGCCGCGGGCCGGGACGGCGCCGAGCTGACCGGCGGGACCGCCCTGCCCGGCGCCCGGCGCGCCACCGAGAGCGGGCGCGGGGGAGCCGCGACGAGCCGCCGCCACACCGGCCGCGGCCTGCGCGGCGGCGGGGCCGCCGCCACCGCCCGGCCTGCCGCCGGGGGCCTTGCGACCGCCCTGGGCGACGTCCACCGGCAGCATGACGAGCGCCGTTGTACCGCCCGAGTCGGAGGGCCGCAGCTGGATGCGGATGCCGTGGCGCTGCGAGAGGCGGCCGACCACGAACAGGCCCATGCGGCGCGAGACGGAGACGTCCACGGTGGGCGGGGCGGCGAGCCGCTCGTTGATCGCGGACAGGTCCTCGGGGGACAGGCCGATACCGGTGTCGTGGATCTCCACCAGCACGCGGCCGTCCGGGAGGGCGTGCCCGGTGACCTTGACCTTCGTCTGCGGGGAGGAGAACGAGGTCGCGTTCTCCAGCAGCTCGGCGAGCAGGTGCACGAGGTCGTTGACCACGCGGCCGGCGACGTCCGTGGAGGGCACCGAGGACAGCTCGATGCGTTCGTACTGCTCCACCTCGGAGGCGGCGGCGCGCAGCACGTCGACCAGCGGCACCGGACGGGTCCACCGACGGCCCGGCTCCTCACCCGCGAGGACCAGGAGGTTCTCACCGTTACGGCGCATACGCGTCGCGAGGTGGTCGAGCTTGAAGAGCGAGGAGAGCTGGTCGGGGTCGGCCTCGCGGGACTCCAGTTCGGAGATGAGCGAGAGCTGACGCTGGATCAGGCCCTGGCTGCGGCGCGAGAGGTTGGTGAACATCGCGTTGACGTTGCCCCGCAGCATGGCCTGGTCGGCGGCGAGCCGGACCGCCTCGCGGTGCACGTCGTCGAAGGCCGCGGCCACCTTTCCGATCTCGTCCCTGGAGTGCACACCGACCGACTCGACGGAGGTGTCCACGTCCTGCGGGTCCGACTCGGACAGCTGCTGGACCAGCTCGGGCAGGCGTTCCTGGGCGACCTTGGTGGCCGTGTCCTGGAGCCGGCGCAGCGAACGGATCATGGAGCGGGAGACGACGAAGGCGCCGACCAGCGAGACACCGAGGACCAGGATGATCAGGGCCCCGTTGAGGATGGCCTCGCGCTCGGCGTTCTGGCGCAGCTCACGGGCCTTCTGCTCCATCTGACCGAGCAGCGTGGTCTCGATGGTCTTCATCTGGGTGATCTCGTCGGAGGCCGTGTCGGTCCAGTCCTTGTAGGACCGCTTCCCCATCCCCTTGATGCCGTTCTCGCGGCTGAGCGCCCGGTTGGCGTAGCTGCGGGCCGACTCGATCGTGGGCTGGTTGGCGTTGATCGGACGCAGCAGTTCCTCGGGGTTGCCCCCGTAGACCGCGTACACCTCGCGGAACTGGTCGAGTTCGCTGGTCTCGTTGCTCAGCGCGTTGAGCGCGTAACGGCGGTCCGTCTCCGAGAGCTTGCCGTACTCGGTCTTGTTCGGCGGGAGGGCGGCGGCGATCACGGCGCGCTGGACCGAGGCGTACTCCTTCGCGGAGGAGAACGCGGCCAGCGCGCGGGTGCGCTGGACCATCTCTGGGTTGCTGGTGGCCTGCGCCATCTCCTCCGACAGGCTCAGCAGCTGGTCGATCAGCTGGCTGTAGGCGTCGACGGTCTGGGTGATCGAGGTCTTGTCGGCGTAGGCGTCCCGGCGGACCGCCTTGAGCTGGGCCAGACGCGTGCTGATCGCCCCGAGATTGCTGCGGACACCGTTGAGGGAGCCGTTGCCCGATATCTCGTTGGTGTTCTCCAGGAACGACTTGACCGAGCGGTCCGTCTTCGAACGCCAGCTGGAGACCGAGTAGTCGGTGGCCTTGACGCCGTGCGCGAGCGGGCCCGCCGACTGGTCGCGCTCGTCCTGGAGCGCCGCCGCCAGCTCGGTGGCCTGCTTGGTCATGTCGGTCAGCAGCTTCATGTTGTCGAGCTGCTGGATGTCGTCCAGCGAGTTGCTGATGCGCAGCCCGCCCAGCGTGGTCGCGGCGGCCACGGGCAGCACGAGCAGTGAGACGAGGCGGGTGGAGATGCGCCAGTTGCGCAGCGCCATGCGCGAGCCGGGCCCGGTCGGCCCGCTCTGCTTGGCCTTCGCCTTGCCCTTGGGCTGCTCGGCACCCTCGGGGCCCTCCGGCGCGCCAGAGGCCCGGTTCTCACCGGGGTCGGCCGGGGCCTGCCCGGACTGCGGAGTGTGCTGGGCAGAGGAACCGCGGTCGGTCCCGCCGCGCGGCTCCGGCTCCGCCGCAGCGCTGCCATCCCTCTTGAAACGTCCCTGCACTAGCGTCGCAACCTCTGGACCAGGCGCCCTCCCGCCGAAGCGGTCGGAGCGGTGTCGAGTCATGGAAATCCGAAGGATCTCCCGGTGGTCGTGAGTGACCGGCGCGTCTCCCTGTACCGCCGCCGCTCGGCGCTGCGTTGCGCCCCCAGCGCGCCGGCCGATACCCGCGGCGGTCCGGGGAATTCCAGCACAGTGCAGGATCTCCAACAAGGCCCGTCGGAGCGGGTCCGCGCACTGTGACCGCTCGTGAGGGGCGCATCACGAGCTGTGCAAAGTGATCTTGGGGAAAGCGGGCATAAGGGGACTCAACGTCCGCACCCCGCGAGTGTCCCGGTCGGCATGATCGGGAGCGGAATACGCGCTTCCGTGGCGAATGTCCCCTTCGCACCCAGGGTGAAGCCGGGCGGTATGCCCTGCTTTTCCCCTCGTGCCGTGAGTAAACTCACACGGATTCGGTGTCTGGCCGGTCGAATGTGTGGGGATTGGGGCGTCCTGGCTCCCGGTTCGGGAGGCCGCGCACACCCCGTACACGGGCCGCACACGCCGTGCGCCCCCGTGCGCCGCCCCTTTCGGGCCGTGTGCGCGCTGTTCGGCGCGCCCCTGGCGGCGGCCCGCTCGCCCACCGTGACAGCCAAGGAACGCACGCGAACCGGCGGCCTCCCGCGCGTTAGCCTGGGACCTCAAGACTCCAGCAGCGAAAACAGAGGGGCACCCGCCAGCCGTGCGCATCGCCAGATTCTCCATCGACGGCAATGTCGCCTTCGGGGCCGTCGAGGGTGAAGGCCCCGACAGCCTCGTCCTCGACATCATCAAGGGCATCCCGTTCGCGGACTTCGAGCTCTCGGGCACCAAGGTCCCCCTGGACAAGGTCCGGCTCCTGCCGCCCGTCCTGCCCAACAAGGTCGTCGGCGTGGGGCGCAACTACGCGGAGCACGCGGCCGAACTCGGCAACGAGGTGCCCGAGACCCCGCTGACCTTCTTCAAGCCCTCCACCTCGGTGGTCGGCACCGGTGACCCCGTCGCGTACCCCTCGTTCTCCCAGGACGTGCAGTACGAGGCCGAACTGGCCGTCGTCATCGGCCGCATGTGCCGCGAGGTGCCCCGGGAGCGCGCCAAGGACGTCGTCCTCGGCTACACCTGCGCCAACGACATCACCGCGCGCGACGTCCAGAAGCGCGAGAAGCAGTGGGCCCGCGCCAAGGGCTTCGACAACTCCTGCCCGCTCGGCCCCTGGATCGAGACCGAACTCGACCCCGCCGACCTCACCATCCAGTGCACCGTCAACGGCGAACAACGCCAGCTCGGGCGCACGAGCGAGATGGTCCGCTCCGTCGAGGACCTGATCGTCCACATCTCCGAGGCCATGACCCTGCTCCCGGGCGACGTCATCCTCACGGGCACCCCGGCAGGGGTGGGCCCGCTCAGCGTCGGCGACGAGGTCGCCGTCCACATCGAAGGCATCGGCACTCTCACCAACAAGGTGATCAAGCGTGGCTAACGGCACCGTCCGCGTACGTTTCTGTCCCTCCCCGACCGGCAACCCCCACGTCGGCCTGGTCCGCACCGCCCTGTTCAACTGGGCCTTCGCGCGCCACCACGAGGGCACCCTGGTCTTCCGTGTGGAGGACACCGACGCGGCCCGCGACTCCGAGGAGTCCTACCAGCAGCTGCTGGACTCCCTGCGCTGGCTCGGCCTGGACTGGGACGAGGGCCCCGAGGTCGGCGGCCCGCACGCCCCGTACCGCCAGTCGCAGCGCATGGACGTCTACCAGGACGTCGCGCGCCGCCTCCTGGAAGCCGGCCACGCCTACCGCTGCTACTGCACCACCGAGGAGCTGGACGCCCGCCGCGAGGCCGCCCGCGCCGCCGGCCGCCCCTCCGGCTACGACGGCCACTGCCGCGACCTGAGCGCCGAGCGGATCGCCGCGTACGAGGCGGAGGGCCGCAAGCCCATCGTCCGCTTCCGGATGCCCGACGAGACGATCACCTTCACCGACCTCGTGCGCGGAGAGCTGACCTTCACCCCGGACAACGTGCCCGACTACGGCATCGTCCGGGCCAACGGGGCGCCCCTCTACACGCTGGTCAACCCCGTCGACGACGCCCTCATGGAGATCACCCACGTCCTGCGCGGCGAGGACCTGCTCTCCTCCACCCCGCGGCAGATCGCCCTCTACAAGGCGCTCGTCGACCTCGGCCTGGCCAAGGAGATCCCCGCCTTCGGGCACCTCCCGTACGTCATGGGGGAGGGCAACAAGAAGCTCTCCAAGCGCGACCCGCAGGCGAGCCTCAACCTCTACCGGGAGCGCGGCTTCCTGCCCGAGGGGCTGCTCAACTACCTCTCGCTGCTCGGCTGGTCCTTCTCCCCGGACGAGGACGTCTTCAGCCTCGACCAGATGGTCGCGAAGTTCGAGATCGGGGACGTCAACGCGAACCCGGCCCGCTTCGACCTCAAGAAGGCCGAGTCGATCAACGGCGACCACATCCGGATGCTGCCGGTCGAGGAATTCACCGCCCGCTGCGCCCCGTGGCTCACCGCCCCGTTCGCTCCCTGGGCCCCCGAGAACTTCGACGCGAAGGCGTTCGCGGAGCTGGCCCCGCTCGCCCAGACCCGGGTGACGGTGCTGTCCGACATCACCGCCAACGTCGACTTCCTCTTCCTCGACGAGCCGGCCGTGGACGAGGCGTCCTGGAACAAGGCGATGAAGGAGGGCTCCGACGCCCTCCTGCGCACCGCGCGCGAGAAGATCGCCGCCGCGGACTGGAACGCCGAGGCGCTCAAGGAGGCCGTCCTGGCGGCCGGTACCGAGCACGGCCTCAAGCTCGGCAAGGCCCAGGCGCCCGTCCGCGTCGCCGTGACCGGCCGCACCGTGGGCCTGCCGCTGTTCGAGTCCCTGGAGGTCCTGGGGCGCGAGCGCACGCTCGCCCGCGTCGACGCGGCCCTCGCCAAACTGGCCGCCTGACGCCGGCGCGCGCCGCCGCACCACGCCCCGGGGGCGGGGCCCCCCCCCGGGGGGGGCCCCCCCCGGGGGGGGGGGGGGGGCCCGGTTTCGGCCCCCCCCCCCCCCCCCCCGCCCGGGCCCGCGCCCGGCCCCCCCCCCCCCCGGGGGGGGGGGGGCGGCGCCCTGTTTCCGGCCGCCGCGCCCGCGCCCGCGCGCGTACGCTCGATCCATGCCGATCAAAGCCGTGGTGTGGGACATCGACGACACGCTCTTCGACTACGCGACCGCCGACTCCGCCGGAATGAGCGCCCACCTCGCGGCCGAGGGGCTCCTGGAGGACCACGGGGGCCCCGAGGCGGCCCTCGCCCGCTGGAAGAGCGTCACACGGCGCCACTGGGCCCGCTTCGCGGCCAAAGAGGTGGACTTCCAGGGCCAGCGCAGGGACCGCGTCCGCGAATTCGTCGGCGCCCCGCTGAGCGACGCACAGGCCGACGACTGGTTCGACCGGTACTTCGGCCACTACGCGGCGGCCTGGTCCCTCTTCCCGGACGTCCTGCCCGCCCTGGACGCCCTCGCCCCGCACTACCGGCAGGCCGTCCTGTCCAACTCCTCCGCCGTCCCGCAGAGCCAGAAACTGCGCAGTCTCGGCGTCCACGACCGCTTCGAGGCGTTGCTGTGCGCCGCCGAGCTGGGCGTGTCCAAACCCGCGGCCGAGGCGTTCCTCGCCGTCGTCGAGGCGCTCGGCCTGGCCCCGGAGGAGATCGCCTACGTCGGCGACCAGCCGGAGACCGACGCCCGGGGCGCCCACGACGCGGGACTGCTCGGCGTCTGGCTCGACCGCGGCGGCTCGGGCCTGCCCGCCCCGGAGGGCGTGCACCGCATCACGAGCCTCGGACAGCTGCCCGCGCTGCTCACCGCCGATACCCGTTTTGGAGCGCCGTCGACCTTCGGGTAATGTTCTTTCTGCGCCGCCCGAGCGGGCCGGAAGGCCCGGAGGACAGCGCACAACCAATACCAATCCCTCAGGGGTTGTGTTGCGGTGGGCTATGGTGTAATTGGCAGCACGACGGTTTCTGGTTCCGTTAGTCTAGGTTCGAGTCCTGGTAGCCCAGCTGATCACTTGTGATCGCGCCCCCGTTGTGTAGCGGCCTAGCACGCTGCCCTCTCACGGCAGTAGCGCCGGTTCGAATCCGGTCGGGGGTACAGATCCTTCTCGCGGAGACATGCGGGTCGCACCCCGTGTCACTGATGCAGGATCGCTAGGGCCCCCGTTGTGTAGCGGCCTAGCACGCTGCCCTCTCACGGCAGTAGCGCCGGTTCGAATCCGGTCGGGGGTACTGAACATCCTTTGGGCTATGGTGTAATTGGCAGCACGACGGTTTCTGGTTCCGTTAGTTTAGGTTCGAGTCCTGGTAGCCCAGCTGATCACTTGTGATCGCGCCCCCGTTGTGTAGCGGCCTAGCACGCTGCCCTCTCACGGCAGTAGCGCCGGTTCGAATCCGGTCGGGGGTACCAAAGAAAAGAAGGTCTTCCGCCTCGTGCGGAGGGCCTTCTTCGTTTTCTGGCGGTGTGGGCGTCGTTGCGCGCCTCTTCTCGCCGTGCGGCCTTGCTTCCCGGCAGTCGTACGGTTTCGGGCCCAGGGGCTCACGGGTCGCGGCCGGACGGGCGGGGCGGGGCGGCGTCGTTGACGTCCCGCCGTCGCGTACGGGTGCGGGGTGCGGATGGTGTGCCGGGTGGGGCGCGGGCGGATCAGCCGGTGCGCCGCAGCGCCTCGCTCAGCCGGCCGGCGGCGTCGATGATGGCCTGGGCGTGCATCCGGCCCGGGTGCCGGGTCAGCCGCTCGATCGGGCCGGACACCGAAACCGCCGCGACCACACGGTTGGACGGGCCGCGCACCGGGGCGGAAACCGAGGCGACCCCCGGCTCCCGCTCCCCGATCGACTGGGCCCAGCCACGGCGCCGTACGCCTGAGAGCGCCGTCGCGGTGAAGCGGGCGCCCTGCAGACCCCGGTGCAGACGCTCCGGTTCCTCCCAGGCCATGAGGATCTGCGCGGAGGAGCCCGCCTTCATCGTGAGCGTCGAGCCCACCGGGACGGTGTCCCGCAGACCCGAGAGCCGCTCGGCCGCCGCCACGCAGATCCGCATGTCGCCCTGCCGGCGGTAGAGCTGGGCGCTCTCGCCGGTCACGTCGCGCAGGTGGGTGAGTACCGGTCCGGCCGTCGCGAGCAGCCGGTCCTCGCCGGCCGCGGCGGCCAGTTCGGCCAGCCGCGGACCGAGGATGAACCGGCCCTGCATGTCCCTCGCCACCATGCGGTGGTGTTCCAGTGCCACGGCCAGCCGGTGAGCCGTGGGCCTGGCCAGTCCGGTCGCTGCGACCAGCCCGGCGAGGGTGGCCGGACCGGACTCCAGGGCGCTCAGAACCAGAGCCGCCTTGTCGAGAACGCCGACGCCGCTAGAGTTGTCCATGCAACGATACTCGCGTCTCACTCTGTGAAACGCAAGTTCAATTTTCCCGGGAACTTGCGAGTCTGTAGACGCGGGCCCGTGGACCAGCGGGCCGGTCGGCCGGCGTCCGAGGTGTGGGGAGGGACGCGGCCCTCATGTCTCTAGTTGGGCCGGCGTCGCCGCCGGCCGAAGGGAAAGCGATGGGTAGGACACTCGCGGAGAAGGTCTGGGACGACCACGTCGTCCGGCACGCCGAGGGCGAGCCCGACCTCCTCTTCATCGACTTGCACCTGCTGCACGAGGTCACCAGCCCCCAGGCGTTCGACGGACTGCGGCAGAACGGCCGACAGGTGCGGCGACTCGACCTCACCATCGCCACCGAGGACCACAACACCCCGACGCTCGACATCGACAAGCCGATCGCCGACCCGGTCTCCCGCGTCCAGCTGGAGACGCTGCGCAAGAACTGCGCGGACTTCGGCGTCCGGCTGCACCCGCTCGGCGACGTCGAACAGGGCGTCGTCCACGTCGTGGGACCCCAGCTGGGACTGACCCAGCCGGGCACGACCGTGGTGTGCGGCGACTCGCACACCTCGACCCACGGTGCCTTCGGGGCTCTCGCCTTCGGTATCGGCACCTCGCAGGTCGAGCACGTGCTCGCGACCCAGACGCTGCCCATGGCCCGCCCCCGGACGATGGCCATCACGGTCGAGGGCGAACTGCCCGAGGACGTCAGCGCCAAGGACCTGATCCTCGCCGTCATCGCCGAGATCGGCACCGGCGGCGGCCAGGGCTACATCCTGGAGTACCGCGGCCCCGCCATCGAGAAGCTCTCGATGGAGTCCCGCATGACGATCTGCAACATGTCGATCGAGGCGGGCGCCCGCGCCGGGATGATCGCCCCCGACGAGACGACCTTCGCCTACCTCAAGGACCGCGACCACGCCCCGAAGGGCGCCGACTGGGACGCGGCCGTCGCGTACTGGAAGACCCTGCGCAGCGACGAGGACGCGGTGTTCGACGCCGAGGTCGTCATCGACGCCGGGAAGCTGGCCCCGTTCGTCACCTGGGGCACCAACCCGGGCCAGGGCGCCCCGCTGTCCGCCAACGTGCCCGACCCCGCGACGTACGCCGACACCTCCGAGCGCTTCGCCGCCGAGAAGGCCCTGGAGTACATGGGTCTGAGCGCGGGGCAGCCGCTGCGCGAGATCTCCGTGGACACCGTCTTCGTGGGTTCCTGCACCAACGGCCGGATCGAGGACCTGCGCTCGGCCGCCGCCGTCCTGGAGGGCCGCAAAGTCGCCGACGACGTACGCATGCTGGTCGTCCCGGGCTCCGTGCGCGTCGCGCTCCAGGCCGTCGAGGAGGGCCTCGACAAGGTCTTCACCGCCGCCGGAGCCGAGTGGCGGCACGCGGGCTGCTCGATGTGCCTGGGCATGAACCCCGACCAGCTCGCCCCCGGTGAGCGCTCCGCCTCCACCTCCAACCGCAACTTCGAGGGCCGGCAGGGCAAGGGGGGCCGCACGCACCTCGTCTCGCCCCAGGTGGCCGCGGCCACCGCGGTGCTGGGCCGTCTCGGCTCGCCCGCCGACCTGTCCGACGCCGTCACGCCCGCGGGAGTCTGAACCATGGAAGCCTTCACCACGCACACCGGCCGCGCCGTCCCGCTGCGCCGCAGCAACGTCGACACCGACCAGATCATCCCGGCTCACTGGCTCAAGAAGGTCACCAGGGACGGGTTCGAGGACGGCCTGTTCGAGGCATGGCGCAAGAACCCGGAGTTCGTCCTGAACAAACCGGAGTACAAAGGCGCGACGGTGCTCGTGGCCGGCCCCGACTTCGGCACCGGCTCCTCGCGCGAGCACGCCGTCTGGGCCCTGCAGAACTACGGGTTCAAGACGGTCATCTCCTCGCGCTTCGCCGACATCTTCCGGGGCAACTCCCTGAAGAACGGCCTGCTGACCGTCGTCCTCGACCAGGAGGTCGTGGAGCGTCTGCAGACCCTCGTCGAGCAGGACCCGCAGGCGAGCGTCACCGTCGACCTCCAGGACCGCCAGGTCCGCGCCGAAGGGGTCACCGCCGACTTCGAACTCGACGAGAACGCCCGCTGGCGGCTGCTGAACGGCCTCGACGACATCAGCATCACGCTGCGCGAGGAGGAGTCGATCGCCGCCTACGAGGCGAACCGACCCTCCTTCAAGCCCCGGACCCTCGTGGTCTGATCCCGTGGCCCGCGACTGAGTCGCTCGCCCTGTCCCGAAACGGTGCCCCCGGCCCTCCTGGCCGGGGGCACCGTCTTGTCTCCGGCCGGGAGAACCGGGGGAGGGGGGAACGAGAGTGCGGGGCCGCTGGTGCGGGGTGCGGGGCGGGGAGTGGGGAGAGAGTGAAGGGCGAAGGGCGAAGGGTGGAAACGGCATCGATACGGTGACCGGTCGGTGGCCACGCGGCTGTCCGCCCCCCGCACGGGTAACCGGGGAGGGTACGCGACATGGCCAAAAACCCTCGGTCGGCGCAGCGTTGTGAACCCGCCTCCCCCGAGCGTCGACAGCCGAACGCGTGTGCTCAACTCCCTTATCAGTAAAGGGAGAAGGAGGTTCCACTTGGCTCCGGCCAGGGCGGCTGCGAGCAGCCCGAACAGGCGGCCGCAGTGGGTAGTTACCCCCTGCGCAGGCGACAACTCAGGCCAGATGGCACAATCGAGGCATGGAAAGCGACGGCCAACTCCAGCTTTACGGCGCGGTCGCCGACCGGCTCAAAGAAGCACACACAAGGGTGCGCACACTGCAAGTCCCGGAGGGCGTACGGATGGCGCTGACCCGGAAGCTGCTGGTCATTACGGCCGCGGCCAAACACGATCTTGCGGGAGCGGCAACACGCCTGGACCGATTGATGAAGGACCTCGATGAGGGCCGATTCCCCGAAGACGGTTGAGTCGGTCCCGCCGGGAGAACTCCCACAGGCCCGAGTTCGTTGCGGCACAAGGGTGATTAGCCCGTTTCGTGTTTGATTTGCGGTATATATCCGCCTAACGTGCGAAAAAGCTTGAACAGATTCGTTCTGGCAATGTCTCCGAAGGGGAAGACGTGAACAAGGCGCAGCTCGTTGAAGCGATTGCCGACAAGGTCGGCGGGCGGCAGAACGCCGCGGACGCCGTCGACGCGGTTCTGGACGCGATCGTCCGTGCCACCGTCGCGGGTGACCGTGTCTCTGTCACCGGCTTCGGCTCGTTCGAGAAGGTCGACCGTCCGGCTCGCTACGCCCGCAACCCGCAGACCGGGGAGCGCGTGCGGGTCAAGAAGACCTCGGTGCCCCGCTTCCGCGCGGGCCAGGGTTTCAAGGACCTCGTGAGTGGGACCAAGAAGCTCCCGAAGAACGACGTCGCGGTGAAGAAGGCGCCCAAGGGCAGCCTCACCGGCGGCACCAAGACCACCGCCAAGGCGGCGGCGAAGAAGGCCACGGCGAAGAAGGCGACGGCCGCGAAGAAGGCGACCACCACCGCCAAGAAGGCCACCCCGGCGAAGAAGACCACCGGGGCCGCGAAGAAGACCACGACCGCCGCGAAGAAGACGACGGCGACCGCCACTCCGGCGAAGAAGGCCACGCCGGCCAAGAAGGCCGCCGTGAAGAACACCGCCCCGGCGAAGAAGGCCACCGCCAAGAAGGCCCCGGCCAAGAAGAGCACCGCGCGGACCACCACGGCGAAGAAGGCCACGGCCCGCAAGAAGTAACCCCGCGCCCCGGACCGTATCCAGCAACGGCCGCGGCCGGACCTCCGGCACCCCGGGGGGACGCAGAACTCACGCGTCGGGCCGGGCTCCCTCGGGAGCCCGGCCCGCGGCGCGTTGGTGTGCCCGTACGTCCGGTTCGTGTGTGGCTGCGGCGTTGGCGTACCGGGGCCGTCCGTCGCGGCTCGTGAGGTGTCTTGCGGCTGGCCTTCGCCCGGGGGCCCGTGGGCCCGTGGGCCCGTGGGCCCGGGGAAAGGTTTCGGCCACCTGGCCGGCGGTGGACGTCCCCGTCCGGCCCGGGACTTCGGCGGGAGGGCCGCCGCGGCAGCGGGGCGCGCGAGGAGAACGGGACCGGAGCGCCGCCGATCAGGAGTTCCGGGCGTCACCAGACCGGTCGGAAGTCTGAGACGTCGCCGAACCGGCCAGAAAGCCCGGGGCGTCGCCGAACTGGCCAGGAGATGGCCTGGAGCGTCGCCGACCCGACCAGGAGATGGCCTGGAGCGTCGTCTGACCGATCAGAAGGTCTGGAGCGTCACCAAGGTGATGCGGCGCGAGGGGCCTTCTCCCGTCGTCTCGATCCTGACGCGCTGCCCTGGGCGCAGCAGCCGCAGCCCGCCGGCCGTGAAGGCCGCCGCGTCGAAGGGCACCGGGGTGCCGTCGTCCAGCAGCACGCTGCCCGTGTGGTCCTGCGCGTCGTAGGTGTACGCCGTTGCCTGCATGGGGCGAGCGTAACGGGGCGGTGGGACGGACCGTACGCCGCGTGGGGACGGTGCGGACGTCGCGCCGGGACGAGGCGGAGGTCGCGTGGGGACGGTGCGGACGTCGCGCCGGGGGCCTGGGTGGGCCCGCCCGGGGCCGAGGGGCCGTCGGCCTGTCTCTCAAGCCCCCGCCGGACAGTCCGCCCCGTCGTCCTTCGGCAGGTCGTCCGCCCCCGCCGGGCCGCCACGGTCCTGGAGCCGTTCGGTGACGCGCCGCGTGAACGGCCCCACCCCGAGGGCCAGGGCGGCGCGCAGATCGTCCGCCGTGTCCACGTCCTGGCGCGCCGAGGGCACGTCGGGGAGTTCCAGTTCCCGTGCGCCCGAAGCCCGGTGCCTGAACCGGGACCGGCCGCCGAACAACGGACGCAATTCCGTTTCCGGGCCTGCCGCCAGAAACGTGGTCCCGGTTTCCGCCGCGTCAGCGAGAAAAGAGCGCGAGAAATGCCCGGCGTTCCTCAGGACCCGGGACAATTCGGTGACGCGCAATGCCGGGAGATCCGCGTTCAGCGCCGCCACGGGTGCCCGCGGACGCGTACGGCGGGCCTCCTCCGCACCGTACGAGAGCGCCGCGTTGAGCCCCCCGCCCGGCCGGTCCGCGAGGATGCCCGCGCCCAGTGAGCGCAGCGCCCCGGCGGCGTCGGCGTCGTCCGTGACGACCACCACATCGAGGACCTCGGGACAGGACAGCGCGACGGCGACGGTGTCCTGGGCGAACGCCAGCGCGAGTCGCTCGCGCAGCGGCGCCGGGACGTCCGCGGCGAGTCTCGTCTTGGCGCGGGGCAAGGGCTTCAGGGGGACGACCAGCGTCCACAGGAGGTCGGCGGCCGGTTCGGGTGGAGTGTGCATCGCGGTCATTGTCGCCTGTCGCGGCGGTGCGCGGGGGCTGCGCCGGACACGGACGCCGACGCCGCGCGGCCCCTGTGCCGCCGGGACGCGCGCGGAGGTCGGGCGTACGGTGTCCTCGACAGACGGGGGACCTGGGGCCACACTTGTGCGGCCTGCCAGGCGCAGTACGTAACTCCGGTCCGAACAGGTCCGAACAGGAAGGTGTCCGCGTGTCCCGCCGCAAAATCGGCTTCTGGTACCGCTTTGCGGCGGTGGTGCTGAAACCGCCGCTGCTGGTTCTCTTCCAGCGGGATTGGCGCGGAATGGAGCACATGCCGCAGGACGGCGGATTCATTACCGTCGTCAACCACAATTCCTATCTCGACCCGTTGTCGTACGCACACTTCCAGTACAACACCGGTCGGCTCCCGCGTTTCCTGGCGAAGGACGGCCTTTTCAAGAAGGGTCTCGTCGGCGCGATGATGCGTGGCACCTCCCAGATCCCCGTCTACCGCGAGACGACCAACGCGCTGGACGCCTTCCGGGGAGCCGTCGCCGCGATCGAAAAGGGCGAATGCGTCGCCTTCTATCCGGAGGGCACCCTCACCCGCGACCCCGACATGTGGCCCATGACCGGGAAGACGGGCGCCGCCCGGGTCGCGCTGGAGACCAGATGCCCGGTCATCCCCGTCGCCCAGTGGGGCGCGAACCTCGCGATGCCGCCGTACGCCAAGGAGAAGAAGCTCAGGCTCTTCCCGCGCAAGCGCCTGGAGGTCCTCGCCGGACCGCCCGTCGACCTCTCCGCGTACTACGGCAAGGACCCGACGCCCGAACTCCTCAAGGAAGTCACCGAGGTCCTGATGGGCGCGGTGACCCGCCTCCTGGAGGAACTGCGCGGCGAGAAGGCGCCCGCCGTGGTCCACGACCCGCGCCGTGTCCGCATAGAACAGCGCCGTAGAGCAGCCGAGGCCAGGAAGAAGGCCGCCGGCGGCCCGGACGGCGCGGACCGGGGCGACAACGCCACTCGCCAGCACAGCAACAGCACGACAGGGGAGAGCACCACGTGACAGGTCAGGTGAACGGCCCCGTGAAGGCCGCCGTCTTCGGCAGCGGCTCCTGGGGCACCGCCTTCGCCATGATCCTCGCCGACGCGGGCTGCGACGTCTCCATGTGGGCCCGTCGCCCCGAGGTCGCCGAAGCGATCAACTCCACCCGCACCAATGAGGGCTACCTCCCCGGCGTCACCCTCCCCGACCGGGTCACCGCCACCAGCGACCCGGCCGAGACCGCCGACGGCGCCGACTACGCGGTGCTCGTGGTGCCTTCGCAGACCCTCCGGGAGAACCTGGCCGCGTGGAGCCCGTCGCTGGGCCCCGACACGGTGCTCGTGTCCCTCATGAAGGGGGTCGAACTCGGCTCCGCGATGCGGATGAGCGAGGTCATCGAGGACGCCACCCAAGTCGGGCGCGAGCGCATCGCCGTCGTCACCGGGCCCAACCTCGCCGGGGAGATCGCCGCCAGGCAGCCCGCCGCCGCCGTCGTCGCCTGCCAGGACGAGTCCGTCGCCCGGCGCCTTCAGCGGGCCTGCCACACCCCGTACTTCCGGCCCTACACCAACACCGACGTGGTGGGCTGCGAACTCGGCGGCGCCGTCAAGAACGTCATCGGCCTCGCGGTCGGCATCGCCGACGGCATGGGACTCGGTGACAACACAAAGGGCTCCCTCATCACCCGTGGGCTAGCCGAGACGACGCGTCTCGGCCTGGCCATGGGGGCCGACCCGATGACCTTCTCCGGCCTCGCCGGCCTCGGCGACCTCGTCGCGACCTGCTCCAGCCCGCTGTCCCGCAACCACACGTTCGGCACCAACCTCGGCCGCGGCATGACCCTCGCGGAGACGATCGCCGTCACCAACCAGACCGCGGAAGGCGTCAAGTCCTGCGAGTCCGTACTCGACCTCGGCCGACGGCACGGCGTCGACATGCCCATCACCGAGACCGTCGTGAGCATCGTCCACGAGGGCAAGGCGCCGCTGGTGGCGCTGGAGGAACTCATGTCGCGCAGTGCGAAGTCGGAGCGGGGCTGAGGGCTAGGGGAGGGGGAGGGGCTGGGGCTGGGGCTGGGGCTGGGGCCGGGGGCTCATTTTTCATGAGCGCCGTTTTTATGGGCCCCGTCGCATATGCCACGGGGCCTAAGGGGGGCCTGCGCACCGTCGCATATGCCAAGGGGCCCACCGGAGGGGGCGGTAGCCGGGCACCGTCGCATATGCCACGGTGCGCGCTGACTAGGTCCGCCTTCCGGCCCCGTCGCATATGCCAGGGGGCCCACTGGAGGGGGCGGTAGCCGGGCACCGTCGCATATGCCACGGTGCGCGACGGCCCCACCCGCCAACCTCCCGCTCGTGGGCCCCGTGTGGCCGGAGCGCGGGGGACGGACCGCCGTACGGGCGGACCGGGCGGATCGTTCCCTCCGGACGCTGACGCGGGGCCTACCAGCAGGTACGCTCAACGCGATATGAGCAGCCAGAACCTCTCCCAGAGCCCTGTTCCCCCCGCCGGCGGAGGGGAGCCGCGCAAGCCGCGTGTGGCCGTCGTCTTCGGTGGCCGCAGCTCGGAGCACGGCGTCTCCGTCGTCACCGCCGGAGCCGTACTGAACGCCATCGACCGCGAGAAGTACGACGTGCTGCCCATCGGCATCACCACGGACGGCCGTTGGGCCCTCACCGCGGACGCTCCGGAGCGTATGGGCATCACCGACCGCTCCATGCCGAGCGTCGAGCAGCTCGCCGAGGGGGCGGAGGGCAGTGTCGTGCTCCCGCTTGACCCCAGCAGCCGTGAGGTCGTCTACAGCGAGCCCGGCTCCGTGCCCAAGGCGCTCGGGGAAGTCGACGTCGTCTTCCCGATGCTGCACGGTCCGTACGGCGAGGACGGCACGCTCCAGGGTCTGCTCGAACTGTCGGGCACGCCCTACGTCGGTGCCGGAGTGCTCGCTTCGGCCGTCGGCCAGGACAAGGAGTACATGAAGCGCGTCTTCACCTCCTTCGGCCTGCCCGTGGGGCCGTATCTGGTGATCCGCCCCAGGGAATGGGAGAGCGACCCGGCCGACGCGCGGCGCCGCATCGTCGACTTCGCCGCCGACCACGGCTGGCCGCTGTTCGTGAAGCCCGCCCGGGGCGGTTCGTCCATGGGCATCAGCAAGGTCGACGGCTTCGAAGACCTCGACGAGGCCATCGAGGAGGCGCGGCGCCACGACCCGAAGTTCCTGGTCGAGTCCCTGCTGAGGGGCCGCGAGATCGAGTGCGGCGTCCTGGAGTTCGAGGACGGGCCCAGGGCCAGCCTGCCCGCCGAGATCCCCCCCGTCACCGACCACGCGTACTACGACTTCGAGGCCAAGTACATCGACTCGGCCTCGGGGATCGTGCCCGCGCCGCTGACGCCCGAGGAGACGGCCGAGGTGCAGCGGCTGGCCGTCGCCGCCTTCGAGGCGACCTCGTGCGAAGGCATCGTCCGCGCCGACTTCTTCCTCACCGACGAGGGATTCGTCATCAACGAGATCAACACGATGCCGGGGTTCACGCCCATCTCCATGTACCCGCAGATGTGGGAGAAGAGCGGCGTCGGCTACGGCGAGCTGGTCGACCGGCTCCTCCAGGCCGCCCTCAGCCGTTCGACCGGGCTGCGCTGACCCGTACCGCGACCAGGGCGGCTTTGTGACCGGTCCGGGCCGTGGAGAAACGACACGGGGCGGTCCGGTGGGCCGCCCCGTGCTCAGTCGGCGATGCCTTTGGGGATCGTCCGGGAGATCGGCCCGGCGAGGTCGGTGAGGGGCGCGAGGCCGTCCTTGACGCGGGACTTGGGGATGCTCACCTCGACGTACGCGGCGCGCAGCACCGTCGTCACACGGTACGAACCGTCGCCCTTCTCGAAGACGTTCCAGCCGACTCCGTCGACCTCCGCCCCGTCGGCGTCGGGGTCGTTCATCTCCGCAGGGCGGGGCACGCCGCAGCGAAGTATGATCGCCGGGTCGCCCCACCCCGCGGTCAGTTCGGACTGCGGCTCGGGATCGTTCCTGCTGAGCCCGTTCACCTTGTCCGGCAGCTGGTCGTCCAGCTTCCGGCACAACGCGGTCGCGGCCGTGCCCGGGGACGGAACCGCCGCCTTCGCCGTGCCGTTCGTCGAGGAACAACCGACGGCAGCGCACAAGGACACCAGCACAGCGGGACCGGTGAGACGCCGGAGCACAGAGATGTTCACGCGGCCCAGCGTAGACGGGGGTTAAAGATGGACGACGGGGCAGGTCAAAGTACGGGTGATGCCCTCCACCTGCTGGACTTTGGCGACGATCATGCGGCCCAGATCGTCCACCGTGTCCGCCTCGGCCCGCACGATCACGTCGTAGGGACCGGTGACGTCCTGGGCTTGTATGACACCGGAGAAGCCACTGATGACCTCGGCGACGGCGGACGACTTGCCGACCTCCGTCTGAATCAGAATGTACGCCTGTACCACGGAACCTCCAGGGCGGCCATGAGGATCATGGGGGGAAAGGGGACGCCACGTTATCGCGTCGTCGCTCACCACGGGGAGACCCGGGGCGGTGGTGGCGCCGGTACGGTGCCCGACGGCGTCCCGGAGGGGTACGGCACGCGGAAGTTCACGTACGACTTGACGGTAGCTATGGGGAAGACGGCGCGCGACCGCAAGCGCAACGGCGCAGAAGGGGCACGAGGATGAAGGGCACTGTGGGGGAACTGGGAGAGTTCGGGCTCATCCGGGAGATGACCTCGCGACTCACCACGACACCGGCCGTGCGGCTCGGCCCGGGGGACGACGCCGCCGTGATCGCCGCCCCCGACCGCCGTGTCGTCGCGAGTACCGACGTCCTCTTGGAGGGGCGGCACTTCCGGCGCGACTGGTCCACCGCCTACGACGTGGGGCGCAAGGCCGCCGCACAGAACCTCGCCGACATCGCCGCGATGGGCGCCGTACCCACCGCGCTCCTGCTCGGTCTCGTCGTCCCCGCCGAACTCCCCGCCACGTGGCCCACCGAGCTCATGGACGGACTGCGCGACGAGTGCCAGGTCGCCGGCGCCGCCGTCGTCGGTGGCGACCTCGTACGGGGCGACACCATCACCGTCGCCATCACCGCGCTCGGTGACCTCCGCAGCCATGAGCCCGTCGTCCGTTCCGGCGCCCGGCCCGGCGACGTCGTCGCCGTCACCGGCTGGCTCGGCTGGTCCGCGGCCGGCCACGCGGTCCTCTCGCGGGGATTCCGCTCGCCGCGCGCCTTCGTCGAGGCGCACCGCCGCCCCGAGCCCCCGTACCACGCGGGGCCCGCAGCGGCCGGGCTCGGAGCCACCTCGATGACCGATGTCAGCGACGGGCTCATCGCCGACCTCGGGCACATCGCCGAGGCGAGCAACGTGCGCATCAACATCGTGTCCGGGAAGGTCGACGTCCCCTCCCAGATGAACGACATCGGCCAGGCCGTCGGCGTCGACCCCTTGCAGTGGGTGCTCACCGGCGGCGAGGACCACGCCATCGTCGCGACCTTCCCCGCCGAGGTGAAGCTCCCCGCGCGGTGGAAGGTCATCGGCGAGGTGCTCAACCCCTCGGCCCGCCCCGGAGTGACGGTCGACGGCGCCCCGTGGACCCGAGCCGGCGGCTGGGACCACTTCGGCGACACCGGCGACGACGGCATCGAGACCCCGGCAGAAGCGTGAGGGGCGCGACGCGAGCCGAGGGGGCACCTCCTTCCGCCTCGCGGCGTTGGCGTGGACTGTGCGGACGCCGTGGCCGCTGTGGCGGGTTGACGCGCGGCCGGTAGATTCGTGCGTATGCACATACCTCCGCGCGTCCTGACCGTCGCAGGTTCCGACTCCGGCGGCGGCGCCGGAATTCAGGCCGATCTGAAGACGATGCTGGCCCTGGGCGTGCACGGCATGAGCGTTCTCACCGCCGTCACCGCTCAGAACTCCCTCGGTGTACACGGCGCGTGGGAACTTCCCGAGGAGGCGGTGCGGGCGCAGTACCGCAGCGTCGTCGACGACATCGGGGTGCAGGCCGTCAAGACCGGAATGCTGTCGTCGGCGGCGCTGGTCGAAACCGTCGCGGCCCTTCTCGCCGAGACCGACGCGCCGGCCGTGGTGGACCCGGTCGGCGTCTCCAAGCACGGTGACGCCCTCCTCGCCGCCGAGGCCCTCGACTCCGTGCGGACGAAACTGCTGCCCGTCGCGACGGTGGCCACCCCGAACCTCGACGAGGTCGCCCAGCTGACCGGCGTCCACGTCGCCCGCCCCGAGGACCTGCCCGAAGCCGCCCGAGCGATCCTGGCCCACGGGCCTCGCTGGGCCCTCATCAAGGGCGGCCACCTTCCCGGGGAGGCGGTCGACCTCCTCACCGACGGCACCGAGGAACACTGGCTCAGCGCGCCGCGCCTCGACAACCGCCACACCCACGGCACCGGCTGCACCCTGGCCTCCGCGATCGCCTCCCATCTCGCACTCGGCCGCACCGTTCCCGACGCGGTGCGCGCCGCGAAGGACTACGTGACCGGCGCCATCGCCGCCGGCTTCCCGCTCGGCGCCGGCATCGGCCCGGTGGACCACGGGTGGCGGTTCCGGGAGCGGTCGGGGGAGTAGGCGCGCGTGCGGCGTGGACGGGGCGCAGAGGGGCGGAGGGGAGCCGCGCACTACGCCGTGAGGGGGACGGGGACGTGGCCCCGTGGGGGAGATCACGTCACCCGTTCGGCGTAGGTCACCGACAGGGCGTAGCCCACGGCTCCGTGCTGGTCACGGTCACTCCCAGGGCGTAGCTCACCGGCTCCGTGCCGGTCACGATCACTCCCAGGGCGTAGCTCACCGGCGCGGCGTGGTCGCGGGGAGGACGCGGCTCGTCGGCGTGCCCGGTTCCCGGCACACGCGCGGTGGCCCCGCTCTCCGCCGTGGCGGGCCGAAGCGGGGCACCCGAGGCTACGGCGCGAGGGTGCCGGCCCCCTCGTAGTCCTTCAGCCGGATGTTCTGCGCGGCCCGCAGGGTGAGATACCGGAAGACTCCGGCGACGGCGCGGGAACTCAGCAGTCGGTACATGCGGTCCCTGCTGCGAATCCTCGCCTCGGTCGCGGGAGCGAAGAACGGGCCCGCGTTGCCCGCGGACTTCTGGCAGCCCCTCGCGAAGCGCGTCACCGCCGCCTCGTACGCCGCGAAGGCCGACCTGTGGTCGCCGGCCGCCGTCGCCAGCTCACCGGCCAGTACGTAGGCGCACACCAGGGCGGTGCCCGTCCCCATGCCGCCCATCGTGGCCCCGTATCCCGCGTCACCGACCAGCACGACCCGGCCTTGTGAGAGACGGTCCACGTGGCACTGGGACAGCGCGTCGAAGTAGAGGTCACCGGCCGACTCCAGCGCACTCAGCACCTTCGGCGTCTCCCAGCCCATACCGGCGAACCGCTCCAGGAGGACGCGCTTCTGCGCCGCCACGTCATGACGGTCGTACGACAACGGCGCGGAGGCGAACACCAGGGCGGCGCCGCCCCGTTCCGGATCGCCGTCGTAGTTGCTGAGGAGCACGGTGCGGCCCGGCTCGCTGTACATCCGGGCCGAGCGGTCCAGCCCCAGGTGATTGGGGACGTCGAACCCCGCCACGTAATAGCCGCCGAAGCGGAGGAAGCGCTCCTCGGCACCCAGCACGAGCCCGCGGGTGTGGGAATGGAGTCCGTCCGCGCCGACGACGAGGTCGTACCGCGAAGAGGGGGCGTGGTCGAACGTGACGTCGACGCCCGCCTCGTCCTCCCGCAAGGCCGCGATGGAGTCGCCGAAGACGTAGCGCACCCGGTGGCGTGTCCGTTCGTACATGATCTGCGCCAGGTCACCGCGGAAGATCTCGACGTCTCCGCTCATGAACTCGGCCGGCAGATCAACCCGCACCCTCCCCGAGGCGTCGACCACGCTCTGGCGGCCCATCGCGGTCTGACGCGCGTGCACCTCCTCCCAGATACCCATGGCGCGCAGGACCTTACGGTGCACGGAGCCCCGGAAGTCCACGGCGAAGCCGCCCGTGCGCAGCGCGGGGGCCTTCTCCACCACCGTGACCTCCGCGCCGTAGCGGTCCAGCCACAGGGCCGTGGCGGGGCCCGCGACGCTCGCGCCCGACACCAGGACGCGTACACCGGCCAACGGGGCGGACCGTCCCGCCCGCCCGAGGCGCGAGCGGTGCGAGCCGCTGTGACCGTGGTGGCCGGTGCCGGTGCCGGTGCCGGTGCCGGTGCGGGTGCCTGGGCTAGGGGTGTTGCCGGTGTCGTGGACGGGCTCGGGTTCGCTGTCGTGCGGGGAAGTGCGCGCATCAGTCATGCGAGGAGAGTGCCGCCTGTCCTCTACCGTCCGCTTACCGTTCGCTGACCGGTCCTTACCGTCGCGGGAACGCGGCCGTCGCTGCTCTTCTGCCGCTCTCGACAGCCGCGTCGTACGCCGCCCCGCCGAGTTCGGCGCGCACCCACGTCCGGGCCCGGACGACCAGGGGCTCAACGTCGGGCGACGCCCCGCGCAGCTCCTGTGCGGCGCCCAGCAGCTCCGCGGCACGGAGCGAGGACTCACGGCGTCCGGGCCGACCCGTACCCACGGCCCCGTGCCCCGTTTTGCGGTCCGCCACGGCCTGTCCGTCCGTCCCGGTGCTCGCGACGACGCACAGCGCGGCGAGCGCCTCGTGGACATCGGCGAGGGCACCACGGTCCTCCGCCGAGGCGGCGCGCTGCCGCGCCAGCTCCGTCCACTTCCGCGCTGCTCCCAGGTCGTTCTCCGCCAACGCCGTCCACCCCAGTCCCAGCAGGGCGCGGACGTCTTCGCCCGCGCTGTACCAGCTTCCCGAGAGGGAGTCCCTGGCGGCCTCGTAGCGCTTCTTGGCGGCCCTTGTGTCGCCCGCGAGCCGCGCGACGTCGCCGAGGCCCCGCAGAGCTGCCGCGGGCTTGTCCGGGAGCCCGGCGGCCCGGTACAGCTCGTCGGCCCGGAGAAGGTCGGCCCGCGTGGCCGGGAGGTCCCCACCGTGGAGCACGACGGACGCGCGCCGCATCAGTACGTCCGCGATCTCCTCCTGGGCCCCAAGGTCCCGCACATGCCGCAGCGCCTCGTCGAGGAGCGCGAGCGCCCGCCCGCGGTCTCCGTCCCAGTCCGCGAAGAGGGCCAGCATGTCGAGGCAGTTGGCCATGCCCCAGCGGTCCCCCGTGACACGGAAGGAGTCCAGGGACCGGGCGAACGACGCCTCCGCGGGCCCCGGCCGCCCAGCGAGCCACTCCAGGTATCCCGAGCCGAGCAGAAGAAGAGCCGAGGCCCACGGAGTGCCGCTCAGCAGGCGCACGACGCGCTGGTCCGTGCGCGGACGGGGCCCCAGGGCGAAGGACTGGAGGACCGCGACGAACGGGAAACGCAAAGGCGCCTCGGCCGTCGAGAGGACGGTGTCGATCCTGCCGAGGACCTGCCGTTCCCCCGCCGCGTCCGGGTGCTCGCCGAGCGTGTTGAGGAGGCACAGTACGTACTCCTCCTCCAGCCCCGTCGGGGGTACGTCCCCGACGGCCGCGAGAAGCCGCCGCGCCGTGGACGCCTGCTGCGCGTACAGCCCCCGCAACCGCCAGAACCACGACAGGGCCGCCATCATCCGCAGTGCCGCCCGGGGACGCTGCGCGACCAGATGCCCGAGAGCGGCGTCGAGGTCGGCGCGCTCCGCGGCCAGCCGGTCGAGCAGGGGAAGCTGACCGGAGCCGCGCAGCAGCGGTTCGGCCTCCTCGGCCGTCCGCTGGAAGAACGCGGCGTGTGCGTCGCGCAGCCGCCCCGTCTCGCCTCGGTCCGCCGCCCGTTCGGCGCAGAAGGCCCGCACGGTCTCCAGCATCCGGTAACGTCCACCGGCGACGTCCACGAAGGACTTCTCGACCAGCGCGTCCAGCAGGTCGGCGCTTCCCGGCACCGGGCACACGGCCGTGACCGCCTCGGCCCGCGCCCCGTCCGCGAAGACGGACAGGGCGCGGGCCAAAGCCTGCTCCTCCGCGCTCAGCAGGTCCCAGCTCCACTCGACGACCGCGCGCAGTGTGCGGTGCCGCGCCGGCTTGGTCCGGTCGCCGCGCGACAGCACGTGGAACCGGTCCGAGAGCCGCTCCGCGAGCTCCTGCGGGGTCAGACTGCGCAGACGCGCCGCCGCGAGCTCGATGGCCAGCGGCAGACCGTCCAGGACCGAACAGATGGCGGAGGCCATGTCCTCGCCCTCGTGCCCCGTTCCGGCGCCGTCGCCGGCGTGATCCCAGCCAGCGTCCCTGGCCGCGCGGACCGCGCCGTCGTCGGGGCGCCCCGTGCCCCACGTCCCGGCAGCGGGGCGCACCGCGGCGGCCCGTTCCCGGAACAGCCGTACGGCGGCGGCTTGCGGCAGCGGAGGGACGGGGCGTACGACCTCGCCGGTGATGCCCAGCGCCTCCCTGCTGGTGGTGAGCACGCGCATCCCCGGACACTGCGCCAGGATCCCCGCCACACAGCGCGCCGCGTCGTCCAGGAGGTGCTCGCAGTTGTCCATCACGAGCAGCAGGGAACGGTCGCGCAGTGCCGACAACAGGCGCCCCGTGACATCGCCGCGGGGCGCCCGGAAACCGTCGCGGACCCCGAGCGCCGTCAGCACCGCGTACGGTATCTGCGCCCCGTCGCGCAGCGGTGCGCACTCCACCAGGCAGACCGGCAGCCGCTGGCGGCGCGCCGCCTCCGTCGCGAGCCGGGTCTTGCCCGCACCGCCCGGTCCCGTCAGGGTGACGAGCCGCTCTTCCGCCAGCAGCGCGGTCAGGGCGGACAGCTCCTCCTCACGCCCGACGAAACGCGTCAGTTGCTCCGGCAGCCCCGTCAGCGGCAACTCCATGGGCCCGGCCGGCGCCGTACGCAACAGTTCGGCGTGCAGCGCGGCGAGCTCCGGTGACGGATCGGTGCCGAGCCGCTCAGCCAGACGCCGCCGCGCCTCCTCGAACACCCCCAGCGCCTCGGCGGGCTGCCCCGTGTCCCGCAAGGCCCGCATCAGCAGAAGGTGAAGTCGTTCGTCCACGGGGTGTTGCGTGAGCAGCGCCCGCAGCTCAGGGACGACGTCCGCAGCCGCGCCGCAGAGCAGGTCGGCCTCGACCCGGCAGACGAGTGCCGTACGACGCAGTTCCTCAAGGCGCGCGACGTGTTCGGTGAGTTGGGGCAAATCCGGCAGGGCCTCCCCGCGCCAGAGCGCGAGGGCGGATCGCAGCGACGCCGCGGCTGCCACCCCGTTCCCCGCTTCGAGTTCCCGCCGCCCCCGCGTGACCAGCCGAGCGAACGCGTGCGCGTCCACCGCCCCCACGTCACCGAGGAGCAGCCGGTATCCGGAGGACGTCCCCTCGATACGGGCCCCGGTGGGAGCGATACGGCGGCGCAGCCGCGAGACCTGCGACTGGAGCGCGTTCACAGCCCCGGCCGGCGGCTCGGCACCGTACACGCCGCGCAGGAGGCGCCCGGTCGACACCAGACGCCCGGCTTCCACCAGCAGGAGGGTCAGCAGGGCGCGCGGCCGGGGCCCGCCGGGGTCCAGGGGCGTGCCGTCCACGGAGTACAGGCTCAGCGGCCCCAGAACACCGAACTGGACGACGGTGGACCTCCCACATGCAGGCCCGGACGAAGTACGCACCCGCCGATTCTGGCAAGGACCGGCGGCGGACGGCGCACAGCCGCACAGACAGCCGACGCCCGAACGGTACCGGCGCACCGCCCGGCCTCGTGAGCACGGGCCCCAGTCCCCTTGGTACCCGTATCTTTCGGCATACGTAAGAGCCGGCCCGCCCGAAGGCGGACCGGCTCTCACAGCAACCAGCCAGGTGGCCGCGCCGGCATACGTCAGCGCGAGACCGGGTCGTCCCCGCCGGAGCGAGGGGACCTCGCTTAGCGCGAGACCTTGCCGGCCTTGATGCACGAGGTGCAGACGTTGAGCCGCTTCGGCGTCCGACCGACCACGGCACGCACGCGCTGGATGTTGGGATTCCAGCGACGAGGCGTACGGCGGTGCGAGTGCGAAATGTTGTTGCCGAAGCCCGGCCCCTTGCCGCAGACGTCGCAGTTGGCAGCCACGGGTCACTCCAAAGACTTCAGATGCACTTACGGTGAATCCCGGCAGGCCGGGATCAGAGACGGAAAGTGCCTGACTGGCGTTGCCGGGGGGAATGGCCCGATTCTCATCGGGCAACCGGAGCAGCATACAACGGCCACTCCCGCTCTACGAAACTACCATGAACGCCCGGGGCCCCGTCCCTCGCCTTCGCGGCCCCGGCCCGCGAGCGGCGACTACGCTGCGTTCATTCCGGCTGCTCAAGGAGGCCCCTGGTGCCCGAGAAGGAGGGGCGGGTTCTCGACGCCGCCACCGTGCGTGCGTGGTGCGTGACGTCGCTCGACGCGTTGGGCCGGGCCCGCGAGGAGATCGACTCCATCAACGTCTATCCGGTCGCGGACGGTGACACCGGGACCAACCTCTACCTGACGATGGAAGCCGCCGCGCAGACCGTCGAGGCCCTGTTCCGCGCGCACGAGAGCGACTCCGCCGCCCGGCCGGCCACCGCGGACGGCGCTCCCGCCGCCGCACCGTCCGCGCCGTCGCTCGCGGAGACCGTGCGCGGGATGGCGCACGGTGCGCTGGTCGGGGCGCGCGGCAACTCCGGCACGATCCTCGCCCAGCTGCTGCGCGGCATGGCACAGGTGCTCGCCGAGGAGCCGGAGCTGCTGGACGGTGCGGCTGCCGGCACGGGGCCCGCGGACGGGTCCGCCGCCCTCGCCGCCTCGCGACGTGGCACATGCCACGTCGCGGACGGCGCGCGACTGAGTCTCGCGCTGCGCACCGCGGCCCGCTCCGCCTACCAGGCGGTGGCTCATCCCGTCGAGGGCACCGTGCTGACCGTCGCCACGGCGGCCGCCGACGCCTGTGCCCCTTCCGAGGGTGACTGCCTGTCCGTCGCCCGCGCGGCGTACGACGGGGCGCGCACCGCCCTGGCCGCGACGCCCGGTCAGCTCGCCACGCTCGGCCGGGCCGGGGTGGTGGACGCGGGCGGCCGGGGGCTGCTGACCGTTCTCGGCGCCCTCGTGGAGGTCCTCGGCGGGGGCGCCGTGGGCGGTGGCATACCGCTGCGCCCCGCTCGCTGGCAGGAACGCGCTCCCCAGCAGGCCCCCGCCCCGGAAACCGTGGCCGCGACCTGCGAGGCGGACACCCCGCGCTGGGACGGGACGGGACCGGGCTACGAGGTGATCTACCTGCTCGACGCCGAGGACGCCGCCGTGGAGCGTCTCCGCCGGCGCCTCGACGGCCTCGGGGACTCCCTCGTCGTCGTGGGCGGTGACGGTCTCTGGAGCGTCCACGTGCACGTCGACGACGCGGGAGCGGCCGTCGAGGCGGGCATCGAGGCCGGCCGGCCGCACCGTATCCGTATCACCCACTTCTCCGCCGAGGCGCACGTCGCCAAAACCCCCGTCGCCCCCAGAGGCGAGCGGGCGCCACGCGGCATCGTCGCCGTGGTTCCCGGTGCCGGCCTCGCGGAGCTGTATGCCGAGGCAGGGGCGACCACGGTGCCGGCCCGCCCCGGAGAGCTACCCGGCAGCGGCGAACTCGCCGAAGCCGTACGACGGGCGCACGCCCACGAGGTCGTCCTCCTGCCGAACGACGCCGCCCTGCGCCACACGGCGTCGGCGGCCGCGGAGGACGCGCGCCGGCTCGGAGTACGTGTGTCGGTGATCCCCACGCGCTCGCCCGTGCAGGGCATCGCCGCGCTCGCCGTGCACGAGCGTGAGCGCCGCTTCGACGAGGACGTGGTCGCCATGACCGCGGCGGCGGGAGCGACGCGGTACGCCGAACTCGCCGTGGCCGAGCATCAGTCCTGGACCTCCGCCGGAATCTGCCAGGCGGGCGACGTCCTGGGGCTTATCGACGGAGACGTCGCGGTCATCGGTGACGATGTCGCCGAAACGGCGCGTACGGTCCTCGACCGGATGCTCGCGGCAGGTGGGGAGATGGTGACGCTCGTCCTCGGTGAGGACGCCGCGGAGGACCTGCCCGGCCGCCTGGAGGAGCACGTCAGGAAACATCACCTGGCCGTCGACACGGTCGTCTACGACGGGGGCCGGAACTCGGTTCTTCTTCTCATCGGAGTGGAGTAGGCGGGGTGGGAGTGGTGGGCTGGAGCGGTCGCGGGCTGCGAGGCGCCCGCGACGTGGCATAGGCGACGGGGCGCGGGGACTGGGCCCGACGCCAGCCGTGTCGGCCTCGTGGCACATGCGACGGGGCAGCCGCCAGGGCTCCGCCACGGTCGGCCTCATGGCACAGGCAACCTCGCTGTTGCCTCTACGGACCAGCGCCCCGTGGCATATCCACGGGGCGGTGCGCGCGGTCCTCGGGCGGTGCGTGCCGTCCACCGGCAGTGCGTGCCGTCCACCGGTGGCGACGCCGGCGCCACGGCGGCGGGTGGGGACGTCACTGTCAGTGGCGTGGTGTGCAATGGTCTGGTGCCCTCGCTCGACGAACCCCTGAAGAAAGTGATCGGCCCGCCCACCGCCAAGGTGATGGCCGAACACCTCGGCCTGCACACGGTCGGCGACCTGTTGCACCACTACCCGCGGCGCTACGCCGAACGCGGTGAGCTGACCCGGCTCGCGGAGCTGCCGCTCGACGAGCACGTCACCGTGGTCGCCCAGGTCGCCGACGCCCGCGTCCTGACCTTCAACGGAGGGCGTGGAAAGCGGCTGGAGGTCACCATCACCGACGGCAGCGGCCGGCTGCAACTCGTCTTCTTCGGGCGCGGGGTGCACAAACCGCATCAGGACCTGCTGCCCGGCACCCGGGCGATGTTCGCGGGCAAGGTCTCCGTTTTCAACCGCAAGCTGCAGCTCGCCCATCCCGCCTACGAGCTGCTGCGCGCTGACAGTGATGAGGAGGAGGCGGCGGGCTCCTGGGCCGGCAGCCTGCTGCCGCTCTACCCGGCGACCGCCAAACTGGAGTCCTGGAAGATCGCCAAGGCCGTCGACGCGGTGCTGCCCAGCGCCCAGGAGGCCCAGGACCCCCTGCCGCCGAGCCTGCGCGAGGGACGGGGCCTGATCCCGCTGCCCGAAGCGCTCCTGAAGATCCACCGGCCGCACACCAAGGCCGACGTGCAGTCCGCGCGCGACCGACTCAAGTGGGACGAGGCGTTCGTCCTCCAGGTCGCCCTGGCCCGGCGCCGGTACGCGGACGCCCAACTCCCCGCCGTCGCCCGCAGGCCCGCTCCCGACGGGCTGCTCACCGCCTTCGACGCGCGGCTCCCGTTCACCCTCACCGAGGGGCAGCGGAAGGTCTCGAAGGAGATCTTCGACGACCTGGCGACCGAACACCCCATGCACCGACTGCTCCAGGGAGAGGTCGGCTCCGGCAAGACCATGGTCGCGCTGCGCGCCATGCTCGCCGTGGTCGACGCAGGCGGCCAGGCGGCGATGCTCGCCCCCACGGAGGTGCTCGCGCAGCAGCACCACCGCTCCATCACGGAGATGATGGGCGACCTCGCCGAGGGCGGCATGCTCGGCGGCTCCTCCCTGGGCACCGAAGTGGTGCTCCTCACCGGCTCGATGAACACCGCCGCGCGCCGCAAGGTCCTGCTCGACCTCGCCACGGGGCAGGCGGGCATCGTCATCGGCACGCACGCCCTCATCGAGGACACGGTGCAGTTCGACGACCTGGGCCTCGTCGTGGTCGACGAGCAGCACCGGTTCGGCGTCGAACAGCGCGACGCCCTGCGCTCCAAGGGCAAACAGACACCGCATCTGCTGGTCATGACGGCGACCCCCATCCCGCGCACCGTCGCCATGACCGTCTTCGGCGACTTGGAGACCTCCGTCCTCGACCAGCTCCCCGCCGGCCGTTCGCCCATCGCGACCCACGTCGTCCCCGCGCAGGACAAACCCCACTTCCTCGCGCGCGCCTGGGAGCGGGTGCGCGAGGAGGTCAGCGGCGGCCATCAGGCGTACGTCGTGTGCCCCCGCATCGGTGACGAGGAGGAAGGGGCGAAGAAGAAGACCGGGAAGGTGAAGGACTCGGGCGACGCCGAGGGCCCGGACGGCGAGAAGCGCCCACCTCTCGCCGTACTCGACGTGGCGCGGGGTCTGGCCGCCGGCCCCCTCGCGGGACTGCGCATCGGCATCCTGCACGGACGGATGGCGCCCGAAGGACCGGAGGGGAAGGACGCCGTCATGCGCCGCTTCGCCGCCGGAGAACTCGACGTGCTCGTCGCCACCACCGTCATCGAGGTCGGCGTCAACGTGCCCAACGCCACCGCCATGGTGATCATGGACGCCGACCGCTTCGGCGTCTCCCAGCTGCACCAGCTGCGCGGCCGGGTCGGGCGCGGCTCCGCGCCGGGGCTGTGCCTGCTGGTGACGGACATGCCGGAGGCCGCCCCGGCCCGTGCCCGTCTCGGCGCCGTCGCCGCCACCCTCGACGGTTTCGAACTCTCCCGGATCGACCTCGAACAGCGCCGCGAGGGCGACGTCCTCGGCCAGGCCCAGTCCGGGGTCCGTTCCTCGTTGCGGATGCTCGCCGTCATCGAGGACGAGGAGATCATCGCGCAGGCACGGGAGGAGGCCGCCGCCGTCGTCGCCGAGGACCCGGACCTGACCCGCTTGCCCGCGCTGCGCACCACCCTCGACGCCCTCCTGGACGAGGAACGGGAAAGCTACCTGGACAAGGGGTGACCCCTGGGCGCGCGGTACGTGGGCGCTCCCACGCCCGGCCCGGCGCCCCCCTGGCCGGACGCCGGGGGCCGGGGGCCGGACGCCGGCTGCCCGCGCACGAGCGAGCCGTCGCCTCTCCCGTACGCGGCACACCCGCCCACGGCCTAGGGTTGAATCCACGCCTTTCCCGACCCGGCCGCCCGACCACGGGCCCGCCCGACCACCGGCCCACCCACCACTGACCCGCCCGACCACTGACCCTGAGGACCGCGAGACCATGACCCGCGTGATCGCCGGTACGGCCGGCGGACGCCGCCTGTCCGTACCGCCGGGCAACGGCACCCGTCCCACCTCCGAACGCGCGCGCGAGGGGCTGTTCTCCACCTGGGAGTCGCTGCTCGGCGGCGCGCTGCGGGGCGAACGGGTCCTGGACCTGTACGGCGGTTCCGGAGCCGTGGGGCTCGAAGCTCTGTCCCGAGGAGCGGGCCACAGCCTGCTCGCCGACTCCGATCCGCGCGCCGTGCGCACCATCCGCGACAACGTCCGGAGCCTCGGGCTGCCCGGCGCGGAGGTCAGAGCGGGCAAAGCGGGACAGATCGCGGCGGGACAGGCCCCCGGAGAGCCGTACGATCTCGTCTTCCTCGACCCGCCGTACGCCGTCACCGACGCCGAACTCCGGGAGATCCTGGTCACACTCCGTACCCGGGGCTGGCTCGCCGACGAGGCACTGGTCACCGTGGAGCGCAGCACCAGAGGCGGGGAATTCGCCTGGCCGGAGGGGTTCGAAGCCCTGAGGGCCCGCCGCTACGGCGAGGGCACCTTTTGGTACGGTCGCGCCGCCTCCACGTGCGAAAACGCACCATGAATCGACCGCAGAGCGAGGGGATCACGTTGCGCCGCGCCGTCTGTCCTGGGTCCTTCGACCCGATCACCAACGGTCATCTCGACATCATCGCCCGCGCGTCCAAGCTCTACGACGTGGTGCACGTCGCGGTGATGATCAACCAGTCCAAGAAGGGCCTGTTCACGGTCGACGAGCGGATCGGGCTGATCCGCGAGGTGACCGCAGACTTCGGCAACGTCGAGGTCGAGTCCTTCCACGGGCTCCTCGTCGACTTCTGCAAGCAGCGCGACATCCCCGCCATCGTCAAGGGCCTGCGCGCCGTCAGCGACTTCGACTACGAACTGCAGATGGCGCAGATGAACAACGGTCTCTCGGGCGTCGAGACGCTGTTCGTCCCGACCAACCCCACGTACAGCTTCCTGTCCTCCTCCCTCGTCAAGGAGGTCGCGAAGTGGGGCGGCGACGTCACGCACCTGCTGCCCCCGGTCGTGAACGAGGCGCTCGCCCGGCGCCTGGCCGACGGCTGAAAACCGCCCCAACCGCCCGAACCGGGCCCGTCCGAGCTGACGGGGCATCACCCGCTGTTCTCCCGGACGGCTCTGGTCGTACAGTCGTCCCGTCCGTCTCCCCATCAGTCAAGAGAGTGGCGAGCACACGGTGGACGTGCAGAAGAAGCTCGATGAGATCGTCAACACCGTCAACGGTGCCCGGTCGATGCCCATGTCGGCCTCCTGCGTGGTCAACCGCGCCGAGTTGCTCGCCCTCCTCCAGGAGGTGCGCGAGGCCCTGCCCGGCTCCCTCGCCCAGGCGCAGGAAGTGATCGGGGACCGGCACCAGATGGTCGAGGAGGCCCGGCGCGAGGCCGAGCGGATCATCAAGAGCGCGCACGACGAGCGGGGCTCGCTGATCTCGGACACCGCGGTCGCCCGTCAGTCCCAGAGCGAGGCCGACCGCATCCTGGAGGACGCGCGCCGCGAGGCGGAGGAGATGCGGGCCGAGGCGGAGGACTACGTCGACAGCAAGCTGGCCAACTTCGAGGTCGTCCTCACCAAGACCCTCGGCTCCGTCGGCCGGGGCCGCGAGAAACTGCTCGGCACCGGTGCCGGCGTCGACGAGCAGGGCTTCGAGGACTCCGACTACACGGAGGCGCCGGAGCGCAGCGAGGACCCCGAGACGCTCCGCGGCCGCGCAGACGACTACGTGGACGCCAAGCTGGGCGCCTTCGAGGCGGTGCTCGCGAAGACGCTGGAGGCCGTCGGCCGCGGCCGCGACAAGCTGCACGGCCGGGTCGCCACCGACGAGCTGGGAGCGCTCTCCGCCGAGGGCGGTGGCCGGCAGTTCACGAACGACGCCGACTACCTCGCCGACCTCGCCGTGCTCTCGGACGCGCCCGCCGTGCGGCAGCCGGCCGCGACGGAGCCCGCCCCCGTCGGAGAGCCCCTGCCCGCCCCGGTGCCCGCCGCGCTCCCCGCCCCGCCGGCCGAGATGCCGCAGATCCCCGCCCAGCAGCCCTACGCCGCCCAGCAGGACCCCTACGGGTACCAGCAGCAGGACCCGTACGGCTATCAGCAGCAACCCGATCCCTACGGGGCGCAGCAGGACCCGTACGGATACCCCCAGCAGACCGACCCGTACGCCGCGCAGCAGGCCGCCTACGGCTACCCGCAGCAGACGGATCCGTACGGGACGCACGAGCAGTACGCCCGCGCCCAGGAGTCGGCGGCACTCGACGAGACCAGCCTCTTCGACACGACCATGATCAGCGCGGAGCAGCTGCGCGCCTACGAGCAGGGTCGGTAGGGCTCGTGCCGGCGGGGTGCCGACCGGGACGGGAGGCGCTCCGGACGGGCCGCTGCCACCGGCTCGGGTCACCCCGCCGAGGACCGATTGGGCCGATCGCGTAGGCTCCAGTACCCTGGTTCTCCGGTCGTGTGTACCTCCGCGATCCAGGCTGCCCGCACCGTCCCGTACGGCGCGTGAGCCGGCCCGTCACGAACCCAGGATCTGGAAAGCAGGGAAAGTTCTGAACGCCCGCCTCGACCACCGCAACCCCCTCGTGTTCGACACGCACGAGCTGGGCCGACGTCCTGGTGCGCTCCAGCGGCTCTCCCGGACGATCCAGGCGCCCGGTGGCGACGCCGTCTTCGGTATCGAAGGCGTCATCGCCGTACCGGAAGGCTCCCCGGTGGAGATCGACCTCCGCCTCGAATCCGTCATGGACGGTGTGCTGGTCACGGGTACCGCCCGTGCATCGGCCGAAGGGGAGTGCGTAAGGTGTCTGGAACCGCTCAAGCGCGAGCTCGACGCGGATTTCCAGGAGATGTTCTCGTACCCGGAAGCCGAGGAACGACGCCGTCGTACGGCGGCGCCCGACGAGGAGTCCGAAGAGGACGAGGACATCACCCCCCTTGAGGACGGCATGTTCGACCTCGAACCCGTGCTGCGTGACGCGGTGGTGCTCGCACTGCCGCTGCAGCCGGTGTGCCGGGAAGACTGTCCGGGCCTGTGCTCCACGTGTGGAGAGCGGCTCGCGGACGACCCGGACCACCACCATGACGCCGTCGACATCCGTTGGGCGGCATTGCAGGGACTCGCCGAGACCACCTCGGACGGCGAGAAGGACGAGCTGAGCGGCGCTGAAGCAGGCGCCGACGAGAAGCAGGAGAAGTAGCCGTGGCTGTTCCGAAGCGGAAGATGTCGCGCAGCAACACGCGCCACCGCCGGTCGCAGTGGAAGGCTGCGGTCCCCACCCTGGTTGCGTGCGAGCGCTGCCACGAGCCCAAGCAGCAGCACATCGCGTGCCCCAGCTGCGGCACCTACAACAAGCGCCAGGTTCTCGAAGTCTGACGCGGTAGGTGAGAAGGCCGATGACTGAACTGTCCAACGCCAAGAAGAAAGCGCCCCGAGCAGGCGGGGGCGCCTCGGCGGACACCGCGGCCTCGTCCCACACGCTTCTGGAAGGGCGGCTCGGGTACCACCTCGAGTCCGCCCTTCTGGTGCGCGCGCTCACCCACCGTTCGTACGCGTACGAGAACGGCGGGCTGCCCACCAACGAGCGGCTGGAGTTCCTCGGGGACTCCGTGCTCGGCCTGGTGGTCACCGACACGCTCTACCGCACCCACCCCGACCTGCCCGAGGGCCAGCTGGCCAAACTGCGGGCCGCGGTGGTCAACTCTCGCGCGCTGGCCGAGGTCAGCCGCGGGCTCGACCTCGGTGCCTTCATCCGGCTCGGCCGGGGTGAAGAGGGTACGGGTGGCAGGGACAAGGCATCCATCCTCGCCGACACGCTGGAAGCCGTGATCGGCGCGGTCTATCTCGACCAGGGCCTGGAGACGGCGTCCGAGCTGGTGCACCGGCTCTTCGACCCGCTCATCGAGAAGTCGGCGGGCCTCGGCGCCGGACTGGACTGGAAGACCAGCCTCCAGGAACTCACCGCCACCGAGGGGCTCGGTGTCCCCGAGTACCTCGTGACGGAGACCGGCCCGGACCACGAGAAGACCTTCACTGCTGCCGCCCGCGTCGGAGGCGTCTCGTACGGCACCGGCACCGGCCGCAGCAAGAAGGAAGCGGAACAGCAGGCCGCCGAAACCGCCTGGCGCTCCATTCGCGCCGCGGCGGACGAACGCGCCGCGCAGGCCGCCGCCCAGGGGGAACAGCCCACCGCTGTCGCCCCGGACGACGGCTCCGCTTCCGCCTGACCGCAACGCGATCGACGCCCCCGCCCCGGGACCGTATCCACGGCCCCCGGGACGGGGGCGTCGACCGTCCCCGCCCCGGTCGCACGGGGCGGGCCCCGGGGGGGCGGGCCGGGGGGGGGCCCCCCCCCCCAACCCCCCCCCGGGCGGGGCCCCGCCCGCCCCCCCCCCCCCCGGCGCCCCCCAGCCGCCCGCCCCCCCCCCCCCCCTGC
>NZ_JBIAFO010000037.1:0-42031 GCF_042869355.1 Streptomyces sp. NPDC007088 | reverse complement strand
TCGCCGCCGCCCTCGTCGTCATGGCGGACACGATACGAAAAGTCATCAACGGCGAAGCCGGCTGGAGCGACCTCATCTGGGCCGCCCTCGACTGCATCCCCGCCACCAAAGGCTTCACCAGCCTCGCCAAACTCGGCAAACTCTGGAAAGCGGGCGGACTCCGGGCGCTGGGCAGCGGGGCACTCAAAGGCATCGGCGGCGGGCTCAAAGGGCTGGCCGGTGGAATCCGCGACGGATCGGCCAGCGTCGCCACCGTCGTCAAGGGGCTGGCCTCCCGAGGCAAGAGCCCCTTGTCATTCAAGGTCACTCCCTTCAAGGACGGCCGCCCGGGTATGCTCGTGTTCCGCCCAGGAGACACTCTCCTCAAAAGCATGAACCGCATCAAGAGCACTGGGAAATTCGATATCGGGATTCACGGGTCACCCACATCGGTGGGATACCAGATCAAAGAGGGGGCCGCTCATCTGGGTGAGAACTGGCACCATTTCGACCATCGCGAGATTGCATCCCTGATGCGCGCGCACGGTTGGAACGGAGAGCCCGTCAGGCTCCTCTCCTGCCAGACCGGTATGAAGGCTGACGGGTTCGCACAGAACCTGTCCAATGCCCTCGGCGTCACAGTGGAGGCCCCCAACGACTTTCTATGGGTCTGGCCGCACGGAAGGACCGCCGTAGCCCCGTTCAATTCCGCCGGGAGCGGCATCCATCCCAGCATCCGCGGCGACTTCGACATCTTCCATCCCAATGGAGGGAGCTAATACATGCCCAAGCTGCCTGTGCCTCATCGAGTCGGCGAAGCCCAACAGGAAGCCGAGTTCAGCACCGACGGCCTTTCGGGGGAGATTATCGGTCGGCTGTCCAGCTTTCTGGAGGAGGCCGAGCCCTTGCTTTTTTCGCCGGGCACGATGCAGGACCCTTTTTCCGACTCCGTGAACATGCAAGTACGCGTCGGCATCATGACGGACGGGGAATGGGTCTGGCACCTCGCGTGGTCAGATTACGTCCACTACCACCACGTCTCGCCGCCGAGCGAGTTCCTTGAGCACATCGCCGCATTGGATTACACGGCTCCGGAGATCGCCGTCGAACGGGCCATGGAGATCATCGAGGCCGAAGGAATTCCTCTGCCTGATTGAGTCGCCCCCGAGGAACCTGTGGTGGTTCCCCCCTCGGACGGGGACAGGAACGTCGGCTACTTCGTGGATCCGGTGCACCCCACAACTGCGACGGGGGACCTTAATTACCAAGCAGTGGACTTCCGAGGGGGTTCCGTAAAGGCAATTTTCCGTACCGAGACGACGGGGCATCGACACGTCACTCTGTACCCCAATCCCGCACCAGGACGGCATCCCTGACTCGAACCGTCCCACTGCCCGCCTAAAAGGAGTCTGCATCTCCATGTCCGACATCGATCCTGATCTTCGCACTTTTCTCGGTGGCGCCTTCTCCGCCGAGGTCGTGGACAGACTGGACCACTTGCGCCCGGGGCTGAACCGGATGCCCGCAGAACGCCTGACCGCCCTTCGCCGGTCATTTCGCGCACTCATCGACCAACGCTCTATGCGCCTCCCCGATTGGGCCCGCACAACCGACACGGACTTCGAAACAGAGGAGGAGCTGTACAACTACTTGCAAGAGTGCTACGCATACCTCTTCGAGGGGGCAGCCACATTTCCAGAAGCACCGTTGTGAACACCATTTGTCCATCCTGCCCACATGGATGGGACTCGCGCGCGACACGGTGACGGGCCTCCGAGAGCGTCCGGAACACGCCTGATCGAACCAGCGGAGAGCCCAGCCCCGCAACGCCGCCAGAACTCCCCTGAAAGACCACCGGGCCGACAGGCGCGCATAGAACTCCTCCACCCGCGGTGTCACCGTGGAGGCGCCGATCCACTTCCATCCTCACATCCGCCGCACCTTCGGGGTTTCCTACCGCAGCAAATGGGACTAAAACCGCCTGTGCCTCGTCGCAGCAAGGCCCAGGATGGAGCCGCTTTTAGCGCCGACCGGCTTTCAGGTGAGATTACGGACCCCTTTCCAGCTTTCTGGAAGAGGCCGATCCCATACTTTTCTCACCGGCACGACGTAGGACCATTTTCCTGAACCCACCGGCACGCAAGCCGGCCTTCTTCACCAAGGGCAGCGGCTTGCGGGACTTGGTGGGGTCGTTGGCGTTCTCGAAGTGGTGATTGACGCGTTCGTCCTGCCTGAGCGGGGTACCGCTCTTCATGACGATGTCGATGTACTCCAGCTCGCTCACCTCGCCCTCGGCGAAGATGTACACCTGACGCAAGCGACTCGCCGGACCCCGGCCCTTCTTCCGCTTGATGTCGTCCCCGCCCCTGGACCTCGCCATCAGACTTCTTCCGCCTCCATCCGTGCCGTCTCGTCCGCTCGCAGCAGCCGCCGCCCGACCTGCCCCTCCGAGACCTTCGGCACCCCGCCGAAGGTCCCCGCCAGGTACGAGATCATGAGGTCCTCCGTCTCCGTGGGCTCCCAGTCGGCGACCGAGGCAAGGTTCGTGGCCCCTCGTTCGTCCTTCTCCGTCAGCCAGATCTGGCCCGGTTCCAGAAGCCGGCTGCCGCCCGGCGTGCGCAGCAGTGAGGGGTCGTGGGCGGTGAACACCAGTTGCGCCCCCTTCGGGTTGACCCACGGTGTCTGGAAGAGACGGACCACCTCTGCGGCGAACCGGGGATGCAGGCTCGCGTCGAGCTCGTCGACCAGCAGGACCGAGCCCATGTCCAGGGCAAGCAGCAGTGGCCCGATCAGCGCGAACCAGGAACGGGTCCCCCAGGACTCCGCCGTCCAGTCCAGCACCGCCTCCGCCGCGCCGCCGGAGTGGACGAGGCGGACGACGGGGCGGCCATCTGGTTCACGCTCGACCTCGACGCGGGCGATACCCAGATCAGCCACCCGCAGCAGTTCCTCGATCCGCTGCCGGGACGCCTCGCTCTCCAGCAACCGCATCGCGGTGAACGCCTCGCGCTGGGACCGTTCGGTCTCCGGGGTGACGTCCCACAGGTTGTCCTTGAACCAGTCGTAGACCGGCGTGAGTTGCTCGTGCCCGTCGTTCGCGGCACGGGTCAGCAGCAGAGCGTCGGGACGTGTCGTGCGGGCGAGGCGCGTGCGGTCGTGGAGGTGCCCCCCGGGGAAGTCGAAGGGCGTCGGGGCCGACGCGTCCCGCTCGAATCAGGTCTGACGGCGGCCCTTCGGATACGCGTACAGCCGCTCGGCCTCGACCCGGCGGGCGCCCAGCTCGAAACCGTACGTCCAGCGAACACCGTCGCCCAGAACGAAGTCCGCCTCGTAGAGCGTCGTCTCGCCCCGCGCCTTCGCGTCGAGCGCGAAGACGTCACGGGGAATGCCGTCGAAGGAGGTCCACTCGGCGTAAGAACGCAGCACCGCGTACCGCATGGCTTGCAGCGCGGCGATGACGTTGGACTTGCCGGAGGCGTTGGCGCCGAAGACGCCGAGGACGGTGAAGACCGGCAGCGTCTTCCCGTCCGAGAGGGACAGCTCACGAGCGGCGGCCCGCTCGGCCTCCCCCGCCTCGTCCGGCACGACGAAGGACAGCTCCTGCTCCTCGCGCAGGGACCGCGCATTGGCCACGCGAAACCTCAGCAGCATCCCGTCTCCTTCATGGCGGACAGACTAGTCACACCGGCACCCGCCTGTCCGCGCGCCTGTGGCAGCGGGGTGAGCGGGCCCCGTGCCCCGCCCACCCCGCCGTTCATGACGTCTCGGACGCCTCAGAGGAACGAGTTGACCTGGATGGTCTCCGTGCGGCCCGGACCCACGCCGATCGCGGAGATCGGGGCGCCGGACATGTCCTCCAGGGCCTTCACGTAGTCCCGCGCGTTCTTCGGGAGGTCGTCGAAGGTCTTGGCCTTGGTGATGTCCTCGGACCAGCCCGGCAGGTACTCGTACACCGGCTTCGCGTGGTGGAAGTCGGTCTGGCTGTACGGCAGCTCCTCGACGCGCCTGCCGTCGATGTCGTAGGCCACGCACACCGGGATGCGCTCCCAGCCGGTCAGGACGTCGAGCTTGGTCAGGAAGAAGTCGGTCAGGCCGTTGACGCGGGTGGCGTAGCGGGCGATCGGTGCGTCGAACCAGCCGCAGCGCCGGTCGCGGCCGGTGGTGACGCCGCGCTCCCCGCCGATGCGGCGCAGCGCCTCACCGTCCTCGTCGAGCAGTTCCGTCGGGAACGGCCCGGCGCCCACGCGCGTGGTGTACGCCTTGAGGATGCCGATGACGCGGCTGATCTTCGTCGGGCCGATGCCGGAGCCGGTGGAGGCGCCGCCGGCGGTCGGGTTCGACGAGGTGACGAAGGGGTACGTGCCGTGGTCCACGTCCAGGAGCGTGCCCTGGCCGCCCTCCATCAGGACGACCTTGCCCTGGTCGAGGGCCTGGTTGAGGACCAGCGAGGTGTCCGCGACGTAGGGCTTGATCTGGTCGGCGTAGCTCAGCAGCTCCTCGACGATCTGCTCGGCCTCGATCGCGCGCCGGTTGAAGAGCTTGACGAGCATCTGGTTCTTTATGTCCAGCGCCGCCTCCACCTTCTGCAGCAGGATCGACTCGTCGTACAGGTCCTGGACGCGGATACCGGTGCGGTTGATCTTGTCGGCGTAGGTCGGGCCGATGCCGCGCCCCGTCGTGCCGATCTTCCGCTTGCCGAGGAAACGTTCCGAGACCTTGTCCACCGTCACGTTGTACGAGGTGATCAGGTGCGCGTTTCCGCTGATCAGGAGCTTGGACGTGTCGACGCCTCGCTCGTTCAGCCCGCTCAGCTCGGAGAGCAGGACCGCCGGGTCGACGACGACACCGTTGCCGATGACCGGCACACAGCCGGGCGACAGAATGCCGGAGGGGAGGAGATGCAGCGCGTACTTCTGGTCGCCGACAACGACGGTGTGACCCGCGTTGTTGCCCCCTTGGTAGCGCACCACGTAATCCACCGAGCCACCGAGCAGGTCGGTGGCCTTCCCCTTGCCCTCGTCACCCCACTGAGCACCGAGCAGCACAAGTGCGGGCACAGGCGTACACCCCTTCCGGGCGGGGCATGTCCAAGGTCGGGGCGTACGTGGCTACGACGTACACCGTTATCCCGGCGTCCGCCCGCAGGTAACGCGCACGTTCGCCGTCGACCGTCTTCGGCCGCGAGCCGTCGGACCGGTGCCCCGGAATAGACGAAGCCCCTGGCGCAATAGCGCAAGGGGCTCTTGCACAAAGACTGTACCCGAGGAAGGACAGAGGTGTCGGCTCCAGAGCCCGCCGCGTGCGGAGCGCCCTCGCTGCTGGTCCTCGTCGATCCCGCCGCCCGGCGCGTGGACGGCGAGTCCGTACGGATCGCCCGGGACGTCCTGGGCGCGGGCGCGCACACCAAGGTGTGTCTGCCCGAGGGGCCCGAGGAGTTCGCGCACGCCCTGCACCGCCGGGGCGCCCGGCAGCCCGTCGTGGTGGGCGACGACCGGGCGCTGCTGCGGGCGGTGTCCGTCCTGCACCGGGACCGTACGCTGGGCTCCTGCGTGGTCTCCCTCGTGCCGGTCGGGGGCGGGGCCCTGGACCTCGCGCACGCCCTCGGCGTCCCCACCTCGACCGTGACGGCGGCCCGCGCCGTCCTGGACGGCTCCCCCAGCGCCCGTGACCTGCTGGTCGACGACAGCGACGGCGTGGTCCTCGGCCGGCTCACGGTCCCCGCGCCCCCCAGGGAGACCGGGCACGCGCACACCGCGCACTGGCTGCGCACCTGCCAGTCCCTCGTCCGCACCCTCGCGGCGCGGCCCGCCGCGAGCGGGCACCACCCGGGGCACGGGCCCGAGACCGGTCCCTACCGGCTGCGCGTCGAGGCCGACGGAAAGATCCTCACCGACCTGGACACACCCGTCGACGCGGTGACGATCACGCCCTCGGTCGCGGGCCTCGCCGACATCGAGATCCACCGGCCGGGCACCACCGCCGGCACGGAGCCGCGGGGCGGCGCGGGCACCGGCCCGTGGGGCGGCGCGGGGCCCCGGGCGGCGGCCGTGCTGACGACCCGCGCCCGCCGCGTCACCGTCTCCGGGCCCGACTTCCACTACCGCGCCGACACCCTGACCTCCGGCCCCGTCCGGCACCGCACCTGGGCGGTCCGCAAGGCGGCGTGGACGCTCATGCTGCCGTGACCGGCCTTGCCCCCTGGGGAAACCGGGCCGTCGGTGCTGTCCCCGGAGCCGTCCCCGGATCCGCGCGGGGCCGCCCGGGGCCGGCTATCCCGGAGTGACCAGCCGCGCCTCGTACGCGAACACGGCGGCCTGCGTCCGGTCGCGCAGGCCCAGCTTCACGAGCACCCGGCTGACGTGCGTCTTGACCGTCGACTCGGCGACCACCAGGCGCTCGGCGATCTCCTGGTTCGACAGCCCCTGCGCGACCAGGATCAGCACCTCCGTCTCCCGTTCGGTCAGCTCCCCGTACGCCCCGCCCCGGTACGCGGCGGGGCGCGCGGGCAGGTCGGCGGCCTTCGCGAACTCCGTGATCAGCCGCCGGGTCACGCTCGGCGCGAGCAGCGCCTCGCCGCCCGCCACGATCCGCACGCCCTCGGCGAGCTGACGCGCGGAGGCGTCCTTGAGCAGGAAGCCGGAGGCGCCCGCGCGCAGCGCCTGGTACACGTACTCGTCGAGGTCGAAGGTGGTCAGGACGAGCACCCGCGCCCCGCAGTCCGAGGCGACGATCTCGCGGGTCGCCTCGATCCCGTTGAGGTTCGGCATGCGGATGTCCATGAGCACGACGTCGGGCCGCAGCCGCACCGTCGCGTCGACGGCCTCGCGCCCGTCCACGGCCTCCCCGGCGACCTCGATGCCGGGCATCGCGTTGAGCAGCACCGAGAAGCCCTCGCGGACCATCATCTGGTCGTCGGCGATCAGTACGCGGATGGTCATGCCGTACCGCCTTCGGCGGCGGGACGTCCAGACCGGCCGGGGCTCTTGACGAGGGAGGTACGGGGCGCGCCGGCGGAGGAGGAGGCGGAGGCATAGGGCGACGCGGGCAGGGACAGGGGCGGGGACGGGGACGAGGTCTTGGTGCCGGGGGCCGCCGGGGCGTCCTCAAAGGGCGCCTCCGGTTTCTCCTCCGGGGCGGACGGGAGGAACACCGACACCTCGAAACCGCCGTCCCCGGTCGGCCCGGTCGTGATCACCCCGTCGAGCATCGCGACCCGCTCCCGCATCCCGGTCAGCCCGTGCCCGGCCCCGGCCGAGGGCCTCGGCTCCTGCGTGGGGGCGCCGTTGACGACCCGCAGGCCCAGGCCGCCGAGCACGTAGGAGAGTTCTACGCGCGCGGGGGCGCCCGGCGCGTGCCGCAGCGCGTTGCTCAGCGCCTCCTGGACGATCCGGTACGCCGACAGCTCGACCCCCTGCGGGAACTCCCGCACCGCCCCGGTCACCACCTTCTCCGCCCGCACCCCGGCCTCCGCGACGTTCGCGAGCAGGCCGTCGAGCGCGGCGAGCGTCGGCTGCGGCGCGTCCGGCACCTCGTAGTCCTCGGAGCGTACGACGCCCAGGACCCGGCGCAGTTCGGTGAGGGCCGCGACCGCGTTCTCCCGGATCGTCACGAACGCCGCCTCCAGCTCCGGCGGCGCCTGCTCCACCCGGTAGGGCGCGGCCTCCGCCTGGATCGCGACGACCGACATGTGGTGCGCGACCACGTCGTGCAACTCCCGCGCGATCGTCGTACGTTCCTCCAGCAGCGTGCGGCGCGAACGCTCGACGAGCGTCACCTCCTCCTTGACGGCGACCTCCGCCTCCTTCACCGCGACCTCGCCACGAGCCCGCTGCCAGCCGCGCAGCGCCACAATGGCGATCAGGAGGAGCGCCGTCAGCACGAAGAACGCCGCCACCGTGCCGTCCATCCCCGTGGACACGGGAGAGCCCCACAGCCCGACGAGGAGACTCAGGAACCACACCTCGAAGGCGACCCGGGGGCGCGACTGGAACGCCACCACCGCCATCACCAGGCAGTGCGCGCCGAGCCCGTAGGACGACCCGCCGAAAGCGGCGGGCGCCAGGCAGCACACCAGGGAGATCCACCACGCGCCCACCGGCCGGAACAGCGAGAAGGCCGTGACCAGCACGCCGATCCCCGCCAGGAACGCGCCACTGCCCTCGTCGACGTACGCGGTCAGCGCGACGCACAACGCCACGAACAGCATGGTGGCCTGCGGCAGCCGGCGCGCCGCCGAACGCGCCGGCCGCGGAAGCAGCAGCCACCCTCCCCGCTCCGTGTCCGCCGTCGGCACCGGCCGGAACGCGAACGCCCCGGTGACGAGGTCGGCCCGGAGGGTCCGCAGCGCGCCGACGAGCAGGTGCCGCTCCGTGGCCGGCTCCGGCCGCCCGGGGCCTGAGGTCGAAGTCACCGTCTCTGTCATGCCAGAACCGTAGGCGCAACGACACCCCCGGGGCGTCCCCAGCAAAGCGGATTCCACCGCCCCCACGCCGTCCACCGGAAGTACGACGGGGCTACGCCGGGGGACGACGGCGGCGGGGCGGGCGACGGCGGACGACAGCGGAGGCGGGCGACGGCGGACGACAGCGACGGCGGGCGACGTACAGCCGATGCGGGCCTTCCCGCCGGGGCGGTCAGGTGGGCGGGCCGTACCGAGAGGCTTCCCGTCCGGGGCTGCTCCCAGGTCCCGGCCGGGTCACCGGTGCGAGGGGGCACGCTTCCCGCTTGCCAGGCGGGCGGGCGGGTTGGGCGATCACCAGGCGAGCTGGGCGATCTCCTCCGCGACGACGGCGCAGGCGTCCGCCGCCGGGTCCACGAGCGGGAAGTGGCCTACGCCCTCCAGCAGGGTGACGCCGACCAGTTCGCCGGCCGCGGCAGCGGCCTCCGCGAAGGAGTCGGCGATCCCGGGCGGCACCTCACGGTCCTCCCGGCCGTGGACGAGGGTCGTGGCGATGCCCGTCGGCAGCAGCGCCACCGGGTCGGCGTACGGGAGCCGTTCCCCGAACGGTCCGGGGCCGCCGAGGAACTGTTCGGCCGCCCCCTCGCACACCTTGCCCTCGCGGGCCAGGGCGAGATCGGCGAGCGGGGCGAGCGCCACGACCCCGCGCAACGGGGACGCGGCCGCCCGGTACCAGGGGGCGTCGGCGGGCAGGACGTGGCGGGCCGCGGCCCACAGCGCCAGGTGACCGCCCGCCGAATGACCGGTGAGCACCGTGCGGGACGGATCGGCCGTCGGCAGGGCGCGGCGGGCCAGTTCGGGCAGCGCGTCGATCGCGGCGGCCACGTCGTCGAAGGTCTCCGGCCAGCGGCCCGCCCTGGGCGGCCGGCCCTGCTCGGGCAGTCCGGGGCCCCTGCGGTACTCGACGAGGGCCACCGCGAGGCCCTGCCGGGCCAGGAAGTCCGCGAACGGCGTCAGGTGCCGGCGGTCGTAACGCTGCCGCCAGGCCCCGCCGTGCAGGACCACGACCAGCGGGCTCCCGCTCCGCCCGTCGTGCGGCGCCCAGAAGTCCACGACCTGATCCGGGTGTTCGCCGTACGAGGCCGTCGCGTCCGGCGCGCGGTCCGGGTGCGCGAAGAGCGATTCGGCTTCGGCGGCCTCGCGCTGCGCGGCCTCGTGCGCTTCGTCGGCGTCGTCCGGCATTCTCCAGCTCCGTAGGTCCCTGGTGCGTGCTGTCCCTGGTGCGTGCGCACCCGGTGCGTGTGCCCCCGGTGCGTGCGCCCCCGGTGCTCGTGCGCGCCTGACGGCTTGTGAGTTCCGGTGTCTGGTTGGGGAGTTCGCCGGACTCGTCCGGAGTCGCCCGGAGTCGTCCGGCAAGTCCGCGCGCACGCACGGCGGGTGCGGATGGCGGGACGCTATCAGGCGTGTGACATGGGAGGACAGCGGCAGGGCGGCGGCAGAACGGCGGTGGCCGCGGCTGCCGCGCCGGGACCACCGCCGTCCGCCCCTACCGGGCCGGCCTCGGCTCCGCTCAGTCGCCGCGCACCGTGTCGGCCAGGACGCGGGCCGCGCGTTCCGTCTCCTCGAAGCCGAGGTAGAGCGGGGTGAAACCGAAGCGCAGGACGTCCGGGGGCCGGAAGTCCCCGACGACCCCGCGCTCGATCAGCCGGGGCATGACCGCTCCCGCGTCGGCACAGCGCAGCGCGATCTGGCTGCCCCGCTCCTCGTGCGCCGCCGGGGTCACCGCCTCCAGACGGCCCGCGGGCACCTGCCGGTCGACACACTCCAGGAAGAAGTCGGTGAGCGCGAGCGACTTGGCCCGTACGGCCTCCACGTCCACGCCCTCCCACACGCCGAGGGCCGCCTCCAGGGCGAGCAGCGACAGGATGTCGGGGGTGCCGACACGGCCCGCCGTCGCGCCCTTCGCCGGGGTGTACTCGTCGCGCATCCCGAAGGGTTCGGCGTGCGAGTTCCAGCCCGGCAGCGGCGAGTCGAAGCGCGGCTGGTGCTCGGCGCGCACGTACAGGAAGGCCGGCGCGCCCGGTCCCCCGTTGAGGAACTTGTACGTGCAGCCGACCGCGAGGTCGACCCCGTGCGCGTCGAGCCCCACGGGCAGGGCGCCCGCGCTGTGGCACAGGTCCCACACGGCGTACGCGCCCGCCTCGTGGACCGCCGCCGTCAGCCCCGGCAGGTCGTGCAGCCGGCCGGTGCGGTAGTCGACGTGGTTGAGCAGGACCGCCGCCGTCCGCCCGCTCAGCGCCCCCGGCACCTCGGCGGGCAGCACCGGCACGAGCCGATGACCGGTCAGCCGGGTGGCCGCCCGCGCGAGGTAGCCGTCGGTGGGGAAGGTCGAGGCGTCCACGAGCACCTCGTCGCGTCCGGGGCCCGCCAGACGTACGGCCGCGACGAGCGCCTTGAAGAGGTTGACGCTCGTCGAGTCGCCCACGACGACCTGCCCGGGTCCCGCCCCGACGAGCGGGGCGATCAGCTCGCCGACCCGCTCAGGCGCCGTCCACCAGCCCGACTCCGTCCACGAACGGATGCCGAGCCCGCCCCATTCACGGGTCACGACCTCGTGCAGCCGTTCCGGTACGGCCTTCGGCAGCAGGCCCAGCGAGTTCCCGTCGAGGTAGACGACGGACGGGTCGAGGACGAACCGGTCCCGGCAGTGCCGCAACGGGTCCTTGGCGTCCAGCCGGCGCGCGATCTCGCCCAGCCCCGCCTCGACCACGGCGCCCACCGCGCCCGCCGTGCCCGCCGCGGAGGAGGACCGCGGCAGCGGAGCGGCCTCGTCCCGCGCCCAGGGGGTGCCGGAATCCGGGCTCTGGGGCGTGGGCGGGGCGGTCTCCTGACTCCCGCCGGCCGAGGGGGCGAGCGGGTCGGCCGGAGTGGACGGGGCCCCCGAGGGAGCCGGGGCTTGGGCGGGGTCCGGGGCTTGCGCGGGGGCCGGGGTCCCGGGACGCGGGGGCGTGCGGTGGTTCGGGTTCTCAGACATGGCTACGGGCCGTCCAGAGTTCGGGGAACACGTTGTGGGAGGCGCGCTTCTCCAGCCAGGCCACCCCGGCGGAGCCCCCCGTACCGACCTTGGAGCCCATCGCGCGGCGGGTCGCGACCAAGTGGTCGTTGCGCCATCGCCACACCAGTTCGGCGACGTCCGTGAGCGCCTCGCCGAGCCGGACCTCCTCGCCCCGCTGGTCACCCGCGTAGATGTCGGCCCACACGCGCTCGACCTCGGGGGAAGGCTCGTGGCGGGTGCTGAGGTCCCGGTCCAGCACCGAGGGCGGCACCGGGTGGCCCCGGCGGGCCAGGAACCGCAGCGTCTCGTCGTACACGCTCGGTTCGTGCAGCGCCTTCCGCAACTCGCCGTGCGCACGCGGGGTGCCCCGGTGCGGGACGAGCATCGACGCGGACTTGTCCCCGAGCAGGAACTCCAGCCGCCGGTACATCGCGGACTGGAAACCGGACCCCTCACCGAGCGCCGAGCGGTACGAGTTGAACTGCGCCGGGGTCAGTCCCGCGAGCGGCGTCCACGAGGCGTTCAGCGCCTCCAGCTCCCGCACGGAACGCTTGAGGGCGTCGAGCGCGGTCGTCAGGTCGTCCTCCCGCAGGGCCCGCGCGGCGGTCTCCCACTCGTGGACGAGGACGGTGAACCACAGCTCCATGACCTGGGTCGTGACCAGGAAGACCATTTCCCCGGGGTCGTCGGAGAGCTGGTGCTGGAGGTGGGTGAGGACGTCGGCGTGGACGTAGTCCTCGTACGGCGTGCTGCCCGCGAAGTCGAGATTCGGGTCCGACGGGTCCGCCGGGTCCGACGGGTCCTCCGGCTCCGCCGAGGTGGCCGGGTCCGACGGGCTCGCCGGGCCCGACGGGCTCGCCGGGGCCGACAGGTTCGCCGGGGCCTCCGGGTCGGCCGGGGTTCCCCTCTGCGGGTCCGCGTCGGTGGCGGGGTGGTGCGGGCGGGCGACAGGGTCGTGCGACATCGGTGTCTCCTGGAGACGTGCTGCCGGGTAGCGGTCCGCCCCTGCCGTTCCCGTGCGGCACACCCGTGCGGGAGAACAGGGGGCTCCGGTCCCCTCGGGCCCCTCACACACGCGAACGGGCCCACCCGCATCCTCCGTCGCACCCGAGGGGGACGGCAAGGCGGGAGGACCCGTGACGAAGGAACCGCCGGCTCAGCCCAGCGTCTGGGCGGCCGTCGGGGAGGAGTCACGCAGGAACTCGGTGCACCGCTCGTACTCGTCCTTCTCGCCGATGGCCTGGGCGGCGCGGGCGAGTCCGTGCAGCGCACGCAGGAAGCCGCGGTTCGGCTCGTGCTCCCACGGCACCGGACCGTGGCCCTTCCAGCCGTTGCGGCGCAGCATGTCGAGACCGCGGTGGTAGCCGGTGCGGGCGTAGGCGTACGACTCGACGGTGTTGCCCGCCTCGAAGGCGTCGTCCGCGAGCAGGGCCCAGGCCAGGGAGGACTTGGGGTACTTCGCGGCGACCTCGGAGGCGGGGCTGCCCGAGGCCAGCAGCTCGCGCGGCTCGATCTCTTCGGGCAGGTGGGTCGGGGGGACTCCCCCGAGCAGGTTCTCGTGAATGGCCATGGGTTCCAGTCTGCCTGGCCCGGACCGCGAACGGGGCCGGGCCCCCACTCCGGTACGAGGACGCTGTCGCGTCCACGGGGGAGAGCGGGGGCCCGGTGGGACCGAAGGGGCCAGGAGAGTGCCCCGGGGCCGCGCGAGACGCGACGCCCGGACGCACACCCACACACCACCGGCGTACGGCTTCCCTCAGGCGGGTACCGGCCGAGTCACCTCAGACAGGTGCCGATCGAGTTACTTCAGTCGGGTACCGGCCGAGCTGCTTCAGGCGGGTGCCGACTGAGTTACTTCAGGCGGGTGCCGGTCGAACGGAGGTTGGCGCATGCCTCGGTGACGCGCGCGGCCATGCCGCCCTCGGCCAGCTTGCCCCAGGTGCGGGGGTCGTAGGTCTTCTTGTTGCCGACCTCGCCGTCGACCTTCAGCACACCGTCGTAGTTGCGGAACACGTGGTCCACGACGGGCCGCGTGAACGCGTACTGGGTGTCGGTGTCGAGGTTCATCTTCACGACGCCGTTCTCCAGCGCGGTCGCGATCTCCTCGGCCGTCGAGCCGGAGCCGCCGTGGAAGACGAAGTCGAAGGGGCTGGCCTTGCCGAACTTGGCGGCGACGCCGTCGCTCAGCTCCTTGAGCAGGTCGGGGCGGAGCACGACGTTGCCCGGCTTGTAGACGCCGTGCACGTTGCCGAAGGAGGCGGCGAGCAGGTAGCGGCCCTTCTCACCCAGGCCCAGCGCCTCGGCGGTACGGATCGCGTCGTCCACCGTGGTGTAGAGGTTGTCGTTGATCTCGTGCGAGACCCCGTCCTCCTCGCCACCGGTCGGGGTGATCTCGACCTCCAGGACGATCTTGGCGGCCTTGGCCTTCGCCAGCAGCTCCTCGGCGATCGTGAGGTTGTCGCTCAGGGTCTCGGCGGAACCGTCCCACATGTGGGACTGGAACAGCGGGTTCTCGCCGGCCTTGACGCGGGCCTCCGAGATGTCGAGCAGCGGGCGGACATAGCCGTCCAGCTTGTCCTTGGGGCAGTGGTCGGTGTGCAGCGCGACGGTCACCGGGTACTTGGCGGCCACGACGTGCGCGAACTCCGCGAGGGCCACGGCGCCGGTGACCATGTCCTTGTTGTACTGGCCGCCCAGGAACTCGGCGCCACCGGTGGAGATCTGGATGATGCCGTCGCTCTCGGCCTCAGCGAAGCCGCGCAGGGCGGCGTGCAGGGTCTGCGAGGAGGTCACGTTGATGGCCGGGTAGGCGAACTTGCCTGCCTTCGCCCGGTCGAGCATCTCGTTGTAGACCTCGGGGGTTGCGATGGGCATGTGTCCGCTCCTTGTGATGTGCGGGTGTGCTGCGAAGACGTGCGATGACCCTGACCTGATGGCGACGGCGGTGTCGGCCGGTCCCATCTTTCCAGACTTGCCGACTCGCTCCAGTGCGGAGGGCCGGGGCTGAGACGACCGGTGACGGTTTCACGTGAAACATCGCAGGTCGGGGGCGGGATGGCTCAGTCGGCCGGGCCGGGACGGTCCGGCCGACGATGTTTCACGTGAAACATGGCGACGAGCGTCGCGAGCCACGGTGAGAGGCTCAGCCCGGCGTCCAGTCGGCCATTGCGTACGGACACCGCTGGGGCCCCGTGGAGGCCACCGGGGCCCGGTACGGAAGCCAGCCGGGAGGCCCGGTAGGGAGGCCAGACCGGGGCCCCGGTCCGAAGGCCGCTCCGGGGACCGATCTGAAAACCGCTCCGGGGACCGGTCTGAAGGCCACTCCGAAGGCCGGTCCGGGGCCGCCGAGGCTCAGTCCGGAGGCCGCCGGGCTTTCAACGCGGAGGCCGTCGAGGCTTCAGTACGGGGACCCGCTCAGGTCGGATGCCAGCGCCGCCCGGCGCGGACGAGGCCCCGGCGCGGACGAGGCCCCGGCGCGGGCGCTCGGGTGCCCTGGTCGGCCCTCGGGGGATCAGCGGGGGTCAGAGGCCCAGTTCGCTCAGCGCGTAGGCGTAGACGTACGGGACTCCGGCCTCCCCGGAGATCTTGTCCCCCGCACCGGTGTCCCGGTCGACGATCGTGGCGACGGCGACGACGTGCGCGCCCGCCTCCCGTACGGCCTCAACGGCGGTCAGCGGGGAGCCCCCGGTCGTGGAGGTGTCCTCGACCACGACGACCCGGCGGCCCTTGATGTCGGGGCCCTCGACGCGACGCTGCATCCCGTGGGCCTTGGCGGCCTTGCGGACCACGAAGGCGTCGAGACGCCTCCCGCGCGCGGCGGCGGCGTGCAGCATCGAGGTGGCGACCGGGTCGGCCCCCAGGGTCAGCCCGCCGACCGCGTCGAACTCCAGGTCCTCGACCAGATCCAGCATCACCTGCCCGACCAGGGGTGCGGCCTCACCGTCGAGGGTGATCCGGCGCAGGTCGACGTAGTAGTCGGCCTCCAGCCCGGAGGAGAGGGTCACCTTGCCGTGCACCACGGCCTTGTCCTTGATCTGCTGGAGCAGCTCGGAACGTGCGTCAGTCATGGCCACGAGCTTAAGCGGCCACAGCGCCCCCGTCCGGCGCGGGCGCCGCCTGTCCAGCGCGGGCGCCGCCTGTCCAGCGCGGGCGCCGCCTGTCCAGCGCGGGCGCCGCCTGTCCAGCGCGGGCGCCGCCTGTCCAGCGCGAAGGCGGGAGGACGGCGCGGGACGAGCGGCGCTACAGGTGGGCAGCGCGGAGGGGCGGCGACACGGATGGGCAGCGCAGAAGGGCGGCGACACGAGTGGCGACACGAGTGGGCGAGTGCGGGCACCTGCACCTGGCCCACGTACAGGGCAGGCGCCCGCACCTGCACCTGCACCTGCACCTGCACCTGCACCTGCACCTGGGCCAAGCCCACTCTCGCCTCACCCTCGCGCCCGCCGGGCAGGCGGGGCCCGAGCGGCGCGCCCGTACCGGTCAGGCGCGAGCGGTCAGGCGCGGCCGAGCGGAGCCGTCAGAGCAGGCGCCAGCTCCACGTGGTGCTCGCTTCCAGCGGGTCGATCGGGGTCACGAGGCGGGGGTGGGTGTTGAGGCCGTTGGGCGGTCCGCTCTGCGGTTCGACGCACACGTAGTCCTCGGGCTCGTCGTAGACCACGACCCACTTCTCCCGGCTCTTGACGGTCAGCTCCAGCTCCCCCGGCCAGGTCAGCAGGACGGTGACCCCGTCGGGCATCCCGAAGCAGTCGTCCCGGGGGCCGGGCAGCGGGTCGATGCGCTTGCCGGTGGGCAGGTGGTCGGCGCCGCGCTCCTCCTGCCAGCCGGGCCGGAACTCGATCCGCACGTCCTCGCCCCCGTTGCCGAGATTGCGCCGGAACCAGGGGTGCCAGCCGACCTGCGCGGGGAACGAGTCGCCGTACGTCTCGATGCCCATGTGCTGCGTGAGGGAGTCCTCGGTCAGCTCGAAGCTCTGGGTGACGCGTCCCGGGTAGGGCCACGGCTCGACCAAGTCGTACGTGAAGGAGGCGGTCGCGGTGCCGGGCTCGGCCTCACCGGTGCGCGCGGCGTTCCACGCGTGACCGCGCACGGTGCCGTGGATCGCGTGGGGGCCGTCGTTGCGCGGCAGCTGATGGGCGACGCCACCGTTCACGAAACGTCCGTCCCTGGTCCGGCCGCACCAGGGGGCCATCGGGAACGAGCCGTAGCGATCGCCGGAGCGCAGCAGTTCCAGCCCGCCGACGACGAGACTGCTCAGCCGGGCGCCGAGGTCCGGGCGCACGGTGACGGACGAGTTTCGGACGGTCAGCGTCGTCTCTTGTTCGGTGCTCACGGGGTGACCTTACGTCGAGCCACCCGCACCGGCCCCTGCCAAGATCCAGGGGATTCCGGCAGCCCGAAGATCTCCGGCGGCCCGCGGAATCGGCGGGACCGGCTCGGCGAACCGGGGAGCCGGCCCGTCGGCCGTCCCTTCGGCGGCGACTCAGCTGCGGCGACTCAGCGGCGACGCCTCAGCGCGCGGCCAGCGACGATCGCGGAGGCCACGACGAGCGCGGCGGCCGGCGCGGCCCAGCGCAGGGTGTCGGCGGCCGAGGAGGCCGAGGCCATCGCGACCGGCGCGTACCGGCCCCTGGGCGGCGCGTGGTCGACCTCCTCGGCGCTGCGACCGATCATCGTCCGACGCGCGTGCGCGGCCTCGGCCGGAGGCTCCACGTCCCCGACGGCCTCCGCCTCCCGGACGACACGTTCCACCTCCTCGTCCACGTCGTCCACGTCCTCGGGCCCGAGCGAGGACGGCGGCACCTCGGTCTCGAAGACCGAGATTTGCACGACGTCGTCCTCCCCGTTCCCCGCGTCCTCCGCGTTCCCCGCGCCCTCGGCGTCCTCGGCGTCCCGCTCGCCTACGCGATCCTCATCGGCGTGGTGGGCGCCGTCGGCCTGGGCGTCGTCACCTTCGTGGGCCTTCGCATCGGCCTGCTCTGCCTGCTCTGCCTGCTCTGCCTGCTCTGCCTGCTCTGCCTGCTCTGCCTGCTCTGCCTGGGCAGCCGACTCCGAGCCGGGCCCCGCCTCCGGCCCCGCGTCCTCGCCCGCGTCCGCCGCCACACCCGCTTCAGCCTCGGCCCGACCGTCCGGGCCCGCTCCGGATGCGGCTTCGGCTCCAGCTCCGGCCTCAGACCGACCGTCCGTGCCCGCCTTCTCTCCGGACCGGCCGTCCCCGTCCGCGCTCCCGGGGGCGTCCCGTCCTGTCTCCGCGCCGCCCGCGCCGTTCTCCGCGTCCATGTCGTTCTCCCCCTCCGTACGCCTCTGCCCGCCCTTGCCGTCATTCCCCGTGACGCCCCGCGCACCCCTGACGCCGTCCGGAACCTCGGAGACCTCCGGGACCTCTGGCGGGGCCTGCGGGGAGCGGCCCGCCTGGCCGAGGTTGGCCGCGAACCGGTTGAGCAGGCGGTGCAGCGCGGATTCCACGGCTGGTTCGTCCAACTCGGTGAGCCGGCCCGTGACGCGGCCCGTTCCCGCGAAGGCCGCCGTCGTGCCGCCCTCCACCGCGTCGAGCGTGAGCGTGAGCACGGCGTTCACGGAGCCCTCGCCTCGCGCCTCCACGGCCTCGACGCGAAGTGTGTAGGAGTCGTCGTCCTGGGGCTCGATCCGCAGCTCCCCCCGGTACGTGACCGTATGGGCCGCGACGCGCAGCCGCAGCCGCCCGGCGACCGGCGCGGAGCCGTCCTCCGGGTCCGGCAGGAGGCCGGGGACGCTCTCGGTGAGCAGCGGGCGGTCACCGAGAGCGCGGCGCAGCGACTCGGGTGCGGCCGGGACGAACACCTCATGCTCCATGGCCGCCGAGCCTACCCAGGACCCGGCGATCCGCACCTGCGGATGCACGGTTGCCTCACATCTCCACCGCCACCACCGCCCCCACCACCGACACCGCCCGCCCCGGCACTCGCACCCGTCGGCTCCCGCGCTCGCACTCGAACTCGCCCTCGCCCTCGCCCTCGCCCTCGCCCTCGCCCTCGCCCTCGCCGAGCAACGCACAGGCACCCGGAACCGGAAGCGGAGCCGGAGCCGGAACCCGAGCCGCAGAGAGCCGGCACTCCCCAGGCCGTCGTGAAGACAGCCAGGCCGACAGCCCGGACGACGACGGGAAGGGCGGCCGCGACGACAGCCAGAAAGGCAAGCGAGGAAGTTACGTAGAGTCGCGATTCATTCACGATGACTACTCTACGTAACGAACAAGCGATCCCCGGTCACCCACACGGGTGAAACTGAGGAAGCCGTCGGCGCGCCCCTCGCCCTGCGGCGACACCGGCCCCCAGCCTCCCGAGCGACACTCGCCCCGCCAGCCGGGTGCGCGTCGCGACGAGCTGCCCTTCCTGCGGATAGGCGTGCCAGGTGCGCCACTGCGTCTCGCCGTCGCGACGCTGGGCCAGCAGGGCGGTGAACGCGTCGGGACTGCCGGGGAAGACCCCGACCAGCCCGTGCGGGTGTTCCGCGATGAGCGCGATCAGCTCCTGGGCGCGCCCCTCGAAGTGGCTGGCGGGCAACTCCTCGACGTGTGCCGCGAAGTGGTAGTCGAAGGGCCCGACCTGCTCGGCGACCCCGATGGGCAGCGGGTTGCCACTGCCGGGCAGACAGGCCACCGTCTCCGAACAACTCCCCCGGTCGTCCTCGATGAGGATCTGGTGCGAGGCGCCGAGCAGCCTCAGTTGCAGGGTCGCGTCGTCGAGGGTGAGGTCGAGGGTCGCCAGAGCCGGGAGGGGCTCCCGGCCCAGGGCCCAGGCGAGATCACTCGCGCGCGTATCGGTGTACGTGGTTTTCAGTTTCGTGAGCATGGTTCGGCTCCACAGGCGCGCAAGGAGGGGTGGCGGGCTCCGCCCTCGGGACGGACCGGTGGGATCCGGGACCGGCCGCGCCCCCGGGGCCCGTTGTGCGGACGGGGCGAGGTGAGGGAGTAGCCGACTCGCACCCCGGTACGCACCCGGGGGCGTGGACGGGACGTTCGAGGAGCGGCGACGTTTTAGAGGGAATCATGAACTCTGAGGCCCTGACAGCCTTTTCGCCCTTCTCCTGGGGGTTTTCCATCCCCCAGAGGGCCGAACGGTTCACATGTTCAACAAACCCGAAAAACGGATGGGCGTTCGGTTGCGTGCGCCATCCGCACCACCTCCGCGCGCCGGGCGCACCCCCTGACCTTCACCGGCGCACACCGCACCCCTTCCCACCAGCACCCAGCCCGTCTTGACCCAACCCGCCCCTGACTCAACCCAAACCGCCCCCACCCCTCCGTAAGCCGCCCGCATGCCGCCCGTACGCCGCCCGTTAGCCGCCCGTGAGCCGCCCATATGAAGGCAGGAAGGTAGGAACAGCAGACGAACGTGCCCCGGCCCCGAGGAGCGAGCTCCTGGGTGCCGGGGCACGGACGGACCAGCTGCCCCGTGTCAGCTGCCTCCGCCACACCCGCCGCCGCCCCCGCACGAGGACCCGCCCCCACAGGAGGAGTGCGAACCTCCGCCACCGCAGGAGTGGTGTCCACCGGAATGCCCACCCGAGTGACCGCCGGAGTAGTGACCGGACCCGGAGGACGAGGAGCCGGAGTCGCCCCATGCCCCGGCCCACCAGCTCGCCTCCGTACCGTGGTATTCCGAACGGCGGCCGACACCGCCCCGGCCCCGGCCCCGGCTCTGGCCCCTTCGCACCAAGGCGCTGACGACCACCACCGCGCAGATCACCGCGAAAACGACGAACACGGCGCCGGATTCTCCCCAGCTGGTGAACATGGCGACACCCCCGATCCTGTCCCCCGTGGGCGGCTCCCCAAAGGCGCCGCCGCGTGTGTGCTCCGGAGATGCCCATCCCGTTTCCGGGCCAAAGCAGAGTTGAGGAAGTCCAGAGCTTCGGCGCAGGATGGCGCCATGACCTCCACGGACAGCACAGCCCAGGGCGCCGGGAGGTCCGCGCGCCCCCTCCTGAACCCACGGCTCGCCGAGTTCGGCACGACGATCTTCGCGGAGATGTCCGCGCTCGCCGCCCGTACCGGCGCCATCAACCTCGGCCAGGGGTTCCCCGACACCGACGGCCCCGCCCAGGTGCGGGAGGCGGCGGTACGGGCGCTGCGCGAGGGCAGGGGCAACCAGTACCCGCCGGGCCCCGGCGTCCCGGAGCTGCGCACGGCGATCAGCGCCCATCAACAGCGCTTCTACGGCCTCGACTTCGACCCCGACACGGAAGTCCTGGTCACGGCGGGCGCGACGGAGGCGATCGCCGCGTCGATGCTGGCGCTCGTGGAGCCGGGCGACGAGGTCATCGCCTTCGAGCCGTACTACGACTCGTACGCGGCGAGCATCGCGATGGCCGGCGGCGTCCGGGTCCCGCTGACGCTGCGCGCCCCCGGCTTCCGCCCGGACCTGGACGCCCTGCGCGACGCGGTCACCCCGCGCACCCGCCTGCTCCTCCTCAACAGCCCGCACAACCCGACCGGCATGGTCCTCACCGGTGCCGAACTGGCCGCGATCGCCGAACTGGCGGTGGAGAAGGACCTGTTGGTCGTCACGGACGAGGTCTACGAGCATCTCGTCTTCGCCGGTGAGCACCGCCCCCTGATCTCGCTTCCCGGAATGCGTGACCGCACGGTCTCCATCTCGTCGAGCGGCAAGACGTACTCGTTCACCGGCTGGAAGGTCGGCTGGGTCACGGGTTCGCCGGAGCTGGTCGCGGCGGTGCGCTCGGCGAAGCAGTACCTGACCTTCGTCAGCGCGGGCCCCTTCCAGTACGCGATCGCCGAGGCGCTCGCCCTCCCGGACAGTTACTTCACGGACTTCCGCGAGGACCTGCGCGCCAAGCGCGACCTGCTGTCCGCCGGGCTGCGCGAGGCGGGCTTCGAGGTCCACGAACCGCAGGGCACCTACTTCGTCACGACGGACGTGGCACCCCTCGGCGAGAAGGACGCCGTCGCGTTCTGCCGCGCCCTCCCCGAACGTTGCGGAGTGGTCGCGGTCCCCAGCTCCGTCTTCTACGACGACCCGGAACCCGGCCGCACCCAGGTCCGTTTCGCCTTCTGTAAAAAACCGGACATCCTCCGGCAGGCCGTCGCTCGTCTGGGACGGCTGGCCGCCTGAACGTGCCGGTGTCCGGCATGAGGACGCGACGGCGCTACGGCGCGACAACGTGACGATGCGACGACGTGAGGTGTGAGGGCGCCACGGCGTGAGGGCGCCACGGCGTGAGGGCGCTACGGCGCGACGGGGACGGCGTCCGGGGCCCGGGGACGGGGCTCGGAGCCCGGGTACCGCCCGGAGCCCCGGGCCCCCCGGGGCGCCTCACCCCTTCAAGGACACCGCTCCCTGCTCCAGCGCCGCCCGCACCAGGGCCCGGCCCCGGGTGACGATGTCGGTGGCGCGGGCTCTCGCGGCCCGTTCCTCCTCGGTGACGGCCGCACAGCTCGCACACCGGCCCCGCTCCCGTACCGGACGGCCGCAGTCCGCGCACTCCGTCCACCGTGGACGTCCGGCGAGTCGCAGCGGCCCCGGTCCGGGGGCGCACGCGGGTTTCGGCGGCCGGGGCGCGGGCGGGAGTTTCCGGGTCAGGCGATCGCGCAGCAGGGCGACCGCCGAGTGCAGTTGGGTGGGGAGTCCGCCCAGCAGGGCGGCGGCCAGGTCCCGTTCGCCGTAACCGCGCTCCAGCCACTCGTTGACCAGCGGCGCGAGAGTCAGGGCCTCGACCGCACCGATCCGCAGCCGGGGTTCCGCGCGGACCACGCTGCACAGCGTGGACGCCGCCCGCGCCACCCTCTCCCCCTGGGGACGCTCCCCTCGCCCGGAACCGTCCGAAACGGACGGGGACGCGGACGCGGACACGGCCGCGAGCACGGGGCCGGGCACGGGCACAGAGGCGGAGGCGGCCGAGGCCGAACCCGAAACCAATGCCGAACCCAATGCCGACGCCGAAGCCGAAGCCGAAGCCGAAGCCGACGCCGACTCCTCCCCCACTCGGTCCCCGGCCCCCGGGCCCCGCCCTCGTCCTCCCCCTCGCGCTCTCCCCCGCTCTCTCCCGCTCCCGCCTCCCGAGGCGGAGCGCTGCGCGGGGAGGGAGGGTTCTTTCCCGCTGTTCTTTACTGGGTGGACGCCGGGCGCGCCGGCCCTCAGTCCACCGGGACCCGGGAAACCGGTACCCGGGACGTCAGCTCCCGGGGCGGAGCGCGGCACGTCGTACACGTGTACCTCGGTGACGAAAGTGCCGTCCGGGCGACGGATCTTGTTGACCCAGTAGTAGCCGAGCGAGGCCAGTTCGCGCAGGCCCCTGGCGACCGCGATACGTCCCTGGGGGCTGCTGTCGGCCATGTGACGGCCGTCCTCCGACCAGTTCTCGGGCCGGGAGAGGAGATCGACCAGCAGACCGCGCGCGGTGTAGGACAGGCGGCGGTCCTGGAGGAGAAGGTTCGGGAGGACCGTGAAACCGCGCGTGTGACGGCTACGATGAATACGCATGAGGAGGTGCATCCTTGTGCCGGACCCCGGAGCGTTGGCGCGCTGCCGGGGTCATCTACGTGACCGCCACCGTGGCGCGGTCACTTTATGAGTTCAATCCGTGACAGAAAGTACCACGGGTCGCGCGAGGTCGCGCGCGGCCGTTCCCGCCCCCGTTCCGGCGGTCCGGCCCGCTCCACACCCCCCTGCGCGCTCCCCGCCGGTCCCCCGGCCGCCCACTGAAACAGCCCCGGACCGCCTGCTCACGCAGTCTCGAACCGCCTCCTCACGCAGCCCCGGACCGCCTGCCGACCGGCCTCGGTCCGCCCTCTGACCGCCCCCGTCCGTTCTCCGCCCATCGCGAGGCGGGGCGGCACGGATGACGGCGGGGGAGGCGTCCACCGGGACGCCCGTCGCCGCCCGATCGGGCGGCATCGTGGGGCCGTGCGGCTTGTCCTGCTGAGCCGGTGGGCGCGGCGTCGCACAGTGCAGCCTGTGAGCGAACTCGTGAGGGCCGACACCGGTAGCGGGCGGACACGGACCACTCGGACGACAAGGACCACCCGGGCAGGGGCCAGCCCGACCGGGATCACCTTGACAGCAGCCGTACGAGCGGGAGCCATCAGGGCGGGAGCCCTCGGGGCGAGGATCTGGACGCTGCCCCGGACCGGGGACTGGACACGGGAGCCCCGCCCTCCGGCGCGCTCCCGGCCCCGCCGCCCGACCGGCGGACGCCCCGCCCCCGCGACGGACGCGGGACAGACCAACAGGACGAACAGGACCAACAGGGCCGACAGGGCCGACAGGGCCAACAGGGCCAACAGGGCCAACAGGATTGACGGGCCCGGCAAAACCCCGGAACCGGCGGCCGACGGCGGCTCCCAGGGGCCGGAGCCGACGGCAGGGACCCCTGGCACAGCCACCCCCGGCGGACGGACCGTCCGCGCGCGCGAGGGGCTGACCGACCGGACCGGCCGGACCTCTCGGCGTCACCCGACCGGCCCGGGTTCCGGCCGGTGGCCCAGTGAGTCGCCCCGTGAGTCGCCCAGTGAGTCGCCCCGTGAGTCGCCCGGTGAGTGGCGTGAGCGGGCCGGGGTGGCTCTGCGGTCGGCGGCGCCCGCGCTCCTCGTGTTCGTGGCCGCGCGCCTGTGCGGGGCCCTCGTCGCGCTCGTGGTCTGCCTGCTCGGCGACCTCCCGGCCTACGACCACCTGCTGCGGATCTGGGACGCGCCCTGGTACCAGCACATCGCCGAGCACGGCTACGGCGCCGTACGCCGGTCCTCGCACTACCCGGACCTGCTCTACCGGGACGTCGCCTTCTTCCCGCTCTACCCGGCGCTGATCCGGACGCTCGCCTTCCTCCTGCCGCTGTCCGTGCCGGTGGCCGCGCTCCTGCTGTCCCTCGCGGCCGGACTGCTCGCCGTCTGGGGCGTGCACGCCCTCGGCGTACGGCTGTGCGGACGTCCCACCGCCCTCGCGCTCGCCACCCTGTGGGTGCTGCTCCCGCACGCCGTCGTCCTGTCGGTGCCCTACAGCGAGTCGCTGCTCACCGCCTGCGCCGTCTGGTCGCTGTACGCGCTGCTCACCGGCCGCTGGGTGTGGGCGGGCGCGCTCGCCGCGCTCGCCGGCCTGGCCCGGCCCAACGGCGCCGCCGTCGCGGCCGCCGTATGCCTGTACGGACTGTGGGTCCTGTGGTCCCGACGGCGCCGGAGAGCCTCCTGGCCCGACAAGCGGCGGCGCCCCGGCCCGAGCCGACTGTGGCTCGGGCGACTGCGGCTCGCGCACTTCCCCGGCCTCCCCGGCCTCCCCCGCCTCCCGCGCCTCCCGCGCCTGCCCCGCCTGCCCGCGCCCCGCGCGCTGCGGCGTCTGTCCGGCTGGGCGCGCACTCCGGAGCCCTCGCTCCGTCCGGCCGTCCCGGGCCCCCACCCGGGTGCGGCCCGGGTCTGGGCCGGGACGCTGCTCGCCCCGGCCGGCTGGACCGGGTACGTCCTGTACGTGGGAGCCCGTCAGGGCGACTTGGTCGGCGGGTACTTCGCGGTGCAGGACGACTGGGGCTCGTCCTTCGACTTCGGGCAGCGCATGATGCAGCTCGTGGACCGGCTGGAGATCGGCACGACCCGCTGGCTGTACGTCGTCGCCCTGCTCGTCCTCATCGGGGCCCTGGCGCTGTTCACCACACTGCTGACCCGCAGGTGGGCTGCGCTGCCGGGGGCCCTCGTGGTCTACGCGGGGGTCCTGGTGCTGATCGCCGTGGGCGGTTCCTCGTACGTGAGCTGCAAACCGCGCTTCCTGCTGCCGGCCTTCCCGCTGCTGCTGCCCGCCGCCGCGTTCCTGGCCCGGACGGCGAGAACCCGGCCGAGGGCGGCGACCGTCTTCGTCGTCGTCCTCGCCGGGTTCTCGGCGGGCTACGGGGCGTACCTGCTCACCGGCGCGAGCGCCGCCCTGTGACGGGCCAGCGCCCGGGACCGAGGAGACCCCCCGCGTGCCCGGGGGGCACTCGCTAGCCCTCGGGGTTCTCGGGGTTCTCCGGCTTGTCGGAGCCCTCCGGCTTGTCGCCGTCGGCCGCGTCGGCGATGTCCTGCTCCAGGCCGAGCTGCTCCACGAGCCAGCGGTCGAACTCGATCGCGGCCCGCACCCAGCTGACCGTGGAGGACACGAAGTGCTCCAGGCTCACCCCGGTCCCGATCAGCATCTGGGCCTCGCCGATGAGGCGGACCGAGCCGTCGTCGTGGGTGTGGCTGTAGACCTTCGGCCACAGGGTGCGGCGGTTCCAGTCGTCGATCGCCTCCAGCAGCTGGGGCTTGTCGTCGATCCTGTGCTCGCGGTCGTAGAACGTCCGCACCGAGAACACCTGCTGCTCGTTCTCGCCGCGGAACATGAAGTAAGTGCGGAACTCCTCCCACGGAGCGGCGAGGTCACCCTCGTCGTCCACGACGTACTTCAGCTCCATCTGCTCCAGGAGCTGCTTCACGAGGTCCTGATCGGGGACGACGGGGCCCGCCGGTCCTTGGGGCTCGGGCTGGCTGCCCCCGAAGTTCGGAATCGAGGACGGGTCGATGCTCACCGTGTATTTCCCTTCGTACGGATGCGGCCATCCTCCCCCATGCGCGGTGGGGGCTGGCAAGCCCCGCCCGCGCCCGGTGCTCCCCCTGTCGCGAACTGGCCCGTCCGGCCCACAGAGCAGGGCCCTCGTGAACCGGCGGGCCAGGTCGCGCCCTCGGGAGCCAACCGCTCTACAGCGTCTTCCGCGGCGGCTCCGGCGCGGCCCCGCGGCCCGCGTCGGAGTCGCTCCCCGCCCCCGTACCGCCGTCGGCCGCGGCCCCGCTACCGCCCGTCGCCGGGCCCACCAGCAGCTCGTCGCCGAAGCGCTCGACCCGGACCGTGTCGCCGTCGGTGACCTCGCCGGCCAGGATCTCCCGGGCCAGCCGGTCCCCGATCGCCGTCTGGATGAGGCGGCGCAACGGGCGCGCCCCGTACGCCGGGTCGTTGCCCTCCAGCGCGAGCCAGGCCAGCGCCTCGGGAGTGACCTCCAGCTTCAGGCGCCGGTCGGCGAGCCGCTTGGCGAGGCGGTCGACCTGGAGCCTCGCGATGTGCGCCAGCTCGTCCTGGCCCAGCGCGGAGAACACCACGACGTCGTCGAGCCGGTTGACGAACTCCGGCTTGAACGAGGCCCGTACGACCTCAAGGACCTGCTCCTTCTTCTGCTCCTCCGGCGTCAGCGGGTCCATCAGGAACTGGCTGCCGAGGTTCGAGGTCAGGACCAGGATCGTGTTGCGGAAGTCGACCGTGCGGCCCTGCCCGTCGGTGAGCCGCCCGTCGTCCAGGACCTGGAGCAGGACGTCGAACACCTCGGGGTGCGCCTTCTCCACCTCGTCGAGCAGCACCACGCTGTACGGGCGCCGCCGCACCGCCTCGGTGAGCTGGCCGCCCTCCTCGTACCCGACGTATCCGGGCGGGGCGCCGACCAGCCGGGCGACGCTGTGCTTCTCGCCGTACTCGCTCATGTCGATGCGGACCATGGCGCGTTCGTCGTCGAACAGGAAGTCGGCCAGCGCCTTGGCGAGTTCGGTCTTCCCGACGCCGGTCGGGCCGAGGAACAGGAAGGAACCGGTGGGCCGGTCCGGGTCGGCGATCCCCGCGCGGGTACGGCGCACCGCGTCGGAGACGGCCGCGACCGCCTCGCGCTGCCCGATCAGCCGACGCCCCAGCTCCTGCTCCATGCGCAGCAGCTTGCGCGTCTCGCCCTCCAGCAGACGCCCGGCCGGGATGCCCGTCCAGGAGCCCACGACGTCGGCGATGTCGTCGGGGCCGACCTCCTCCTTGACCATGGTGTCCTTCGCGGCCTCCTCCTCGGCCTGCGAAGCGGCCTCCAGATCCCGCTCCAGGCCCGGGATCTCCCCGTACAGCAGCTTGGAGGCGGTGTCGAAGTCCCCGTCGCGCTGGGCGCGTTCGGCCTGACCGCGCAGGTCGTCCAGCTTCTCCTTCAGCTCACCGACCCGGTTGAGGGACTGCTTCTCCTTGTCCCAGCGCGCGGTCAGCCCGCGCAGCTCCTCCTCGCGGTCCGCGAGGTCCTTGCGCAGCTTCTCCAGCCGCTGCACCGAAGCCGGGTCCGTCTCTCTCTTGAGCGCCAGCTCCTCCATGCGCAGGCGGTCCACGGACCGCTGCAACTCGTCGATCTCGACGGGCGAGGAGTCGATCTCCATGCGCAGCCGGGAAGCGGCCTCGTCGACCAGATCGATCGCCTTGTCGGGCAGGAACCGCGAGGTGATGTACCGGTCGGAGAGGGTCGCCGCGGCCACCAGGGCGCTGTCGTTGATCTGCACCTTGTGGTGCGCCTCGTAGCGGCCCTTGAGCCCGCGCAGGATCGCCACGGTGTCCTCGACGGTCGGCTCGGCGACCAGGACCTGCTGGAAGCGGCGCTCCAGCGCCGGGTCCTTCTCGATCCGCTCGCGGTACTCGTCCAGAGTCGTCGCCCCGACCATGCGCAGCTCGCCGCGGGCCAGCATCGGCTTGAGCATGTTGCCCGCGTCCATCGCCGAGTCCCCGCCGGCGCCCGCGCCGACGACCGTGTGCAACTCGTCGATGAACGTGATGATCTGGCCGTCGCTGTCCTTGATCTCGGACAGCACCGTCTTCAGGCGCTCCTCGAACTCGCCGCGGTACTTCGCGCCGGCCAGCATCGCGCCGATGTCGAGCGACACGAGCCGCTTGCCCTTCAGCGACTCGGGGACGTCCCCCTTCACGATGCGCTGCGCGAGGCCCTCGACGACGGCCGTCTTGCCGACGCCCGGCTCGCCGATGAGCACCGGGTTGTTCTTGGTGCGCCGCGACAGCACCTGCACGACGCGGCGGATCTCCTGGTCCCGGCCGATCACGGGGTCGAGCTTGCCCTCGCGGGCGGCCTCCGTGAAGTCGGTGCCGAACTTCTCCAGGGCCTTGTACTGGCCCTCCGGATCGGGTGTGGTCACCCGGCGTCCTCCCCTGGCGCGCTGGAACGCCTCCAGCAGTTGCTTGGCGCCGGCGCCCTGCTGCTTCAGCAGGTCACCGGCCTGACCGCCCTTGTCGGCGATGCCGATGAGCAGGTGTTCCGTCGAAAGGAACTCGTCGCCCAGCTCCTTGGCCCGGTCCGCCGCGTCCTGCACGGCGGCCAGCGCCTCCCGGTTGGGCTGCGGCGGGGCGACCGTGGAGCCCGTGACGCTCGGCAGCTCACCGAGCAGCCGCTCCGCCCCGGCGCGTACGGCGGACTGGTCGGCGCCCACGGCGGCGAGCAGATCCGTCACGTTCTCGTTGTCCTCGCCCGTGAGCAGCGCGAGGAGCAGGTGCGCCGGTGTCAGGTCGGGGTGGCCCCCCGACACCGCCCGCGCACTGGCCGCATTGATCGCGTCCCGGCTCCTGTTGGTCAGTTCCGCATCCACGCCGCACTTCCTCCTCGCACTCGATGCCGACGCGCGCTCCCCGCGTCCGCGTTCCCGTCCCTACGCCGGCGCCCGTATGCCAGTGTCCGCATACCTGTGTCCCGCGCACGGTGATCAGCCGCCGGCCTCGCAACACTGACTCCTCCAACGTGCACAAAGTTGAGTCTATTCCACTCAAGGGCATACGTGCGAGTCCCCTCCGGCTTTCACCTGTACGCGTGAGAGGCGGCGGAGCGGCGAACCGGGGGCCGGCTTCCGGGCGATAGATTCCGCGACATGGCCATCGACCCCGGCAGCCCCGGCGCCTCCTACCTCGACTTCTGGCGCGAGCGGCACGTCTGCACCCTCACGACACCCCGGCCGGACGGCACCCCGCACGTGGTGCCGGTCGGCGTCACGTACGACCCCGAGGCCCGGGTCGCCCGGATCACGACGAGCAAACTGAGCAAGAAGGCCCGCAACATCCTGGCGGCCGGGCCGGAGGGCGCCCTCGTCGCGGTGTGCCAGGTCGACGGACGCCGCTGGGCCACCCTGGAAGGCCGCGCGAGGCTGCGGGCGGACGAGGAGACCATCGACGAGGCGCTACGGCGTTACACGGCACGCTACGGCCGTACGCCCGGCCCCAATCCGGACCGCGTGATCATCGAGATCGCCGTGACCCGCGCCCTCGGAAACGCCTGACCCACGCCGGGGCCCGGCCCCGGACATGGCCCGGCCCCCGTCGTGAGGGGGGACACGACGGGGGCCCGGCATGGCAGCGGCGTCACCGGGTTCAGGTCCTCGGTGACGCCGCTGCTGGGGGAAAGCGCCTGTGCGACATGACAACGGGGGATCGCTCAGGCGCTGCGGGGGGTGACGACGGCGTCCGACCAGTCGGCGACCTCTTCGTGGTCGCGCCGGTCGAGGTTGACGAAGATCATTCCGTACCGGATCACGCACCGCACGGGCTGCGGTGCGCCCCTGGGGCGGCGGAGACAGCGGTACGCCCTGACGTCCTCGGCCTGATCCCGCACGACGACGACCGGCTCCCCGAAGAGAGTGACCATCAGCGAATCGCCGTCGTGGGGGATCGCCGTGACGAGATCGATGAAATGCCATCCGGAGCGGTAGGCGGTGGCCATCTCGCGCCGGAACGTGCGGTCGTCAGGTGGTGTGGTCATGCCTGAACGCCGCCCTGCGGCGCGGGTGGCGCGGGGTACCACACCAGATCGGCGGGGACGGCCTTCGGCGTGGTGTTCCACACCAGATCGGCCGGGACAACGGTCGGAGCCGTGTTCCACACGAGATCCGTGGGAGTCGCCTGCGGCCCGACGTTCCACACCAGATCCGTCTGCACCGCCCTCGACGGCGTGTTCCACACCAGATCCGCATGAGTCACCCGCGGCCCGACGTTCCACACCAGATCCGCCGGAGTCGCCCGCGGCGGCGTGTTCCACACCAGATCCCCGGACTGGGCGGCCCCCACCGGGCGGTCGGCGGCCTGCGCCATCCCGCCGGCCACTCCGACGAGCGTCGTCGCCCCCAGAACCAGACCGACGGAGAAGGCTGTCGTGCGGGCCGAGCGAAGCATTCTCTTCCCCATAAGCGGCTTCGTCCTCACTTCCACATCATCCTCTCCCCCGTACGACAATGACGATGGCTCATTGCACGGTCCCCCCGCCACCGGGGCGATGCATCATGTTCCTGCACGTTCAGGACCCTGGGGGGTGGATCTATGGCCACAAAAGACACACATCCGACACATTCTCACTCTGTGGCGGAGCTTTGCGAGGAAGGCCGCCGAATCTACTCCGCGGCGCTGCGCGCCGGCCGCATCGCGCGCAAGGAGGCCGACGCGGCGCCCTGCCTCATGGACTACGCCCTCCTGCGTCCCGATCCGGACAACACCGAATGGCTCCGCCCGGTCCCGCCGAGCCTCGCCCTCGCGCAGCGGCTACAGCCCATCGAGCAGGAAATCCAGCAACACCGGCTCACGGCGGTCGCTCTCGCCGACTCTTTCGAGCCCTTCATGGCGATCAGCGTCCAGGACCCGGCGACCACGCACGCCATCACTGTTCTCGAAGGTCTTCCGCGCATACAGGCGGCCATAGAACTGGCCATGTCAGAGAGCCGAACAGAGATCCTGACCATTCAGCCGGGGGGCGGGCGGGGGGAGGACGTCCTGACCAAAGCGCTGGAACTGGGCCGCCAGGTCGCCTCACGCGGTATCACCATGCGGACCCTCTACCAGCACACGGTACGGCACAACCAGGGCACCTACGCCTACGCGGAACGCATGGGAAAACACACCGTGGAGATCCGCACGCTGGAGGAACTCACCGAACGACTGATGATCTTCGACCGGTCGGTCGCCTTCATTCCCGCCCAGGACGACCGCAGCGTCGCCCTCGAACTCCGGCACCCCGGGATAGTGGACTACCTGGCCCGCGTCTTCGAACAGTTCTGGGCCCGCGCGGTACCGCTGCTGGAGTCCCCGCCCTACGCCCCGCCCACCGACGGCATCACCGGCATCCAGCTCTCCATCGCGCGCCTCCTGATCGAGGGCCACGTCGACGAGGCGATAGCGCGCCGTCTCGGGATGAACGTCCGCACCTGCCGCGCGCACATAGCCAAACTGGCCGCCGCGCTCGGAAGCGGAAGCCGCGCCCAACTCGGCTATCTGGTGGCCAAATCGGGAATCCTGGAGGAAACGGGAAAGCCGGAGGCCGCGCCGGGCCCCGGCGCGGCCCCGAGATGAGCTGAGCGTCAGCGACGGCCGGGGCCGGGACGGCGAGACCACTCCGCGTCCCGGCGCCGGCCCCGAACCGCGCCGCTACTCCGCCCCAGAAGAACGTTTCGGCTTCGGGCGCCACACCACCAGCGCGCTCGTCTGCTGCACTTCCTGGTAGGGGACCAGATCCCTGCGGTACGAGGCGTGCACCTGAGCCTCCCGCTGCCGCATCGCGGCCGCCGCGCCGTCGACCGCCGCCGACAACTCGGCGACGTGCTGCTCCAGCGCGGACACCTGCTGCTCCAGCTCGATGATCCGCTTGATTCCGGCCAGGTTGATGCCCTCGTCCTGCGAGAGCTGCTGCACCTGGCGCAGAAGCTGGATGTCACGGGCCGAGTAGCGCCGGCCCCGGCCCGCCGTACGGTCCGGGGAGACCAGCCCGAGACGGTCGTACTGCCGCAGTGTCTGCGGATGCAGCCCCGACAACTGGGCCGCCACCGAGATGACGTAGACCGGGGTCTCCTCGGTCAGCTCGTACGGGTTCCTGCCTCGGCCGTCCATGGTCATGCTCCCTTCGCGGCCTCGAACAGCGCCGCCCGCGGGTCCTCCCCGGCGGTGGCGTCGCGATACGACTCCAGGGCCTCGCGGGCCCGCTCGTCGAGATCCTGCGGAACCGAGACCTCGACGGTCACCAGCAGGTCGCCCCGGGTGCCGTCCTTACGGACCGCGCCCTTGCCCCGGGCGCGCATGGTGCGCCCGTTGGGGGTACCGGCCGGCAGCTTGAGGGTGACCGGCGGTCCACCGAGCGTCGGCACCCGCACGGCGGCGCCGAGCGCCGCCTCGCTGAAGGTGACCGGCACCGTGACCGTCAGGTTGTCGCCCTTGCGGGCGAAGACCGGGTGCGCCTCGACGTGCACGACGACGTACAGGTCACCGGCGGGCCCGCCGCGCTCACCGGGCGCGCCCTTGCCGCGCAGGCGGATGCGCTGACCGTCGCTGACCCCGGCCGGGACGCGCACCTGCATCGTGCGCGAGGACTTGGCCCGGCCGCTGCCCTTGCACACCTCGCACGGGTCCTGGGCGATCAGCCCGCGGCCCTTGCAGTCCACACACGGGTCGGTGAGCGAGAAACCGCCCCCGCCACCGCGCGAGACCTGACCGGTGCCGACACAGGTCGGGCAGACCCGGGGCGTGCCGTTCTTGTCACCGGTGCCCGAACACGCCTTGCAGGGCTCCTGGCTGGACATCCGCAGCGGGACCGTCGCCCCGTCCACCGCCTCGGTGAAGCTGAGCGAGACCTCGGACTCGATGTCCTGGCCCCGGCGCGGCTGCGTCGTCGTACGGGTGCCCTGGCCGCCGCCCCGGTTGAACAGGCCGCCGAAGACATCACCGAGACCACCACCGAAGCCGCCACCCGCGCCGGCGCCCGCACCCGCTCCCGCGGGGCCGCCGCCGAACAGGTCGCCGAGGTCGAAGTTGAAGGAACCGCCCGATCCGGCCGCCCCGCCGGGGCGGAAACCGCCGCCCGCGAACAGACTGCGCGCCTCGTCGTACTCCTTGCGCCGCTTCGGGTCGCCGAGGACGTCGTTCGCCTCGGAGATCTCCTTGAAGCGCTCCTCGGCCTTCGCGTTGCCCTTGTTGGCGTCCGGGTGGTTCTCGCGGGCGAGCTTCCGGTACGCCTTCTTGATCTCTGCCTCGGTGGCGTCCTTCGGCACGCCGAGGACCTTGTAGTAGTCCTTCTCGATGAAGTCCTTGGTGCTCATCCTCGACGTCCCTCCTTTCCGAGCGGCGTCCGTCCCGGCCGCTGCCCCGACTTCTGCCGCTGTGCGAGCGGCCCGGCCGGATCACGCGATCCGGCCGGGCGCCGTCCTGCTCCGTCAGCCCTTGTCCGGGCCACCGTTCTCCTCGTCCGCCGACGGGGACTTCTCCTCGTCGGCCGCCGCCTCCTTGGCCGGCTGGGCCCCGGGCTGCGGTTCGGCGACCGCGACCCGGGCGGGCCGGATGGTGCGCTCGCCGAAGCGATACCCCGGCTGGAGGATCGCGACGCACGTCGTCTCGGTGACGTCCGGCGCGTAGCTGTGCATCAGGGCCTCGTGGATCGTCGGGTCGAAGGGCTCGCCCTCCTCGCCGAACTGCTGCAGGCCCATCTTCGAGGTGATCGCCTCCAGGGAGTCGGCCACCGACTTGAACCCGCCCGTCAGCTCCTCGTGCTCACGGGCCCGGCCGATGTCGTCGAGCACGGGCAGCAGCTCGCCCAGGAGGTTCGCCACGGCGATCTCCTTGACGGTCACGCGGTCCCGCTCGACGCGCCGACGGTAGTTCTGGTACTCGGCCTGGAGCCGCTGCAGGTCCGCGGTGCGCTCGCCGAGCGCCGTACGTACCTGATCCAGCTGGGCCGTCAGAGCCACGTTCTGCTGTGCGTCCCCGGCCGGGGCCGTGCCGCCCGCCTCCTCGGAGGCGGACCGGCCGGCCTCGGCGGCGGCGTCGGGGGTGGCGCCGTCGGAGACGTCAGCGGGCTCGTCCTTGTCGTCGAAGCCCCCCGGAGTCTCCTCGGTCATGCGGCGCCGTCCTTACGGTTGTTGTCCTCGTCGACGATCTCGGCGTCGACCACGTCGTCGTCGGCCTTGGCCTGACCGGCCTCGCCGGCGCCCGCGGCGCCCTCGGCACCGCCGGCGGCCTGCGCGTCGGCGTACAGGGCCTGGCCGAGCTTCTGCGAGACGGCCGCGACCTTCTCCGTGGCCGTCTTGATCTCGGCGGTGTCCTCGCCCTTGAGCTTCTCCTTCAGCTCGGTGACGGCGGACTCCACCTCGGTCTTGACGTCGGCCGGGACCTTGTCCTCGTTGTCCTTGAGGAACTTCTCCGTCTGGTAGACGAGCTGCTCGCCCTGGTTGCGGGACTCGGCGGCCTCGCGGCGACGGTGGTCCTCGTCCGCGTACTGCTCGGCCTCCTGGCGCATCCGGTCGACCTCGTCCTTCGGCAGCGAGGAGCCGCCGGTGACGGTCATCTTCTGCTCCTTGCCCGTGCCGAGGTCCTTCGCGGTCACGTGCATGATGCCGTTGGCGTCGATGTCGAAGGACACCTCGATCTGCGGGACCCCGCGCGGGGCCGGCGGCAGACCGGTCAGCTCGAACATCCCGAGCTTCTTGTTGTACGCCGCGATCTCGCGCTCGCCCTGGTAGACCTGGATCTGCACGGAGGGCTGGTTGTCCTCGGCCGTCGTGAAGATCTCGGAACGCTTGGTCGGGATCGTGGTGTTGCGCTCGATCAGCTTGGTCATGATGCCGCCCTTGGTCTCGATACCGAGGGACAGCGGGGTGACGTCGAGCAGCAGGACGTCCTTGACCTCGCCCTTGAGGACACCGGCCTGGAGCGAGGCGCCGATGGCGACGACCTCGTCCGGGTTGACGCCCTTGTTGGCCTCCTTGCCGCCGGTCAGCTCCTTCACGAGCTCGGCGACGGCCGGCATACGGGTGGAACCACCGACGAGGACGACGTGGTCGATCTCGCTGAGCGAGATGCCGGCGTCCTTGATGACGTTGTGGAACGGGGTCTTCGTCCGGTCCAGGAGGTCGGCGGTCAGCTGCTGGAACTGGGCGCGCGTGAGCTTCTCGTCCAGGTGCAGCGGGCCCTCGGCGGAGGCCGTGATGTACGGCAGGTTGATCGTGGTCTCGGTGGACGAGGACAGCTCGATCTTCGCCTTCTCGGCGGCCTCGCGCAGACGCTGGAGCGCCATCTTGTCCTTGGCCAGGTCCACGCCGTGACCGTTGTTGAACTGCTTGACCAGATAGTCGACGATGCGCTGGTCCCAGTCGTCACCACCGAGGTGGTTGTCGCCGTTGGTCGCCTTGACCTCGACGACACCGTCACCGATCTCCAGCAGGGAGACGTCGAAGGTACCGCCACCGAGGTCGAAGACCAGGATCGTCTGGTCGTCCTTGTCGAGCCCGTAGGCCAGGGCGGCGGCGGTCGGCTCGTTGACGATGCGCAGGACGTTGAGGCCCGCGATCTCACCGGCCTCCTTGGTGGCCTGGCGCTCCGAGTCGTTGAAGTACGCGGGGACCGTGATGACCGCGTCGGCCACCTTCTCGCCCAGGTACGCCTCGGCGTCCCGCTTCAGCTTCTGCAGGATGAACGCGGAGATCTGCTGGGGGTTGAAGTCCTTGCCGTCCAGGTTGATCTTCCAGTCGGTGCCCATGTGGCGCTTGACCGACCGGATGGTCCTGTCGACGTTGGTGACCGCCTGGCGCTTCGCGACCTCGCCGACGAGCACCTCGCCGTTCTTGGCGAAGGCGACGACGGACGGCGTGGTCCTGGCGCCCTCGGCGTTGGTGATGACGGTGGGCTCGCCGCCTTCGAGAACGCTGACGACGGAGTTAGTCGTGCCCAGGTCGATGCCGACCGCACGTGCCATTTCGGGTCCTCCAGATGACTTGAGTGGAACAGGCTCAAGGATGCAACAGAGATCTCCCGCTGTCAACAGACCTGAGCCATGGGGGCTCAACTCTTATTTAGCCCTTACGCGCAACCCCCGGAAGCCGCACCCGGAACGGCGCGGCCCCACCCGCCCCCGCGTCCGCTTCACTAACGTATGTCCACTTCAACGCACGCCCGCGCCGATATAAGCCGGCACAGCCCGTTCCGGCACCGGTCCGCCTCGACGTAAGTCCACCTCGCCGTGAATCCGCCGCCTCGACCCAAGCCCGCTCCGACGTAAGTCCGGCCCCCGCCCTCAGGACAGGACCACCCCGCAGACCACCCGCCAGACCACCCGCCCCGGCCCCCCGCCTCCCCGGCGCCGGGCCCCGCACACCTCCGCGGACACCCCGGAACACGACCGGCCCGCCATCGGCCACCCCCGTGCGGCAGATCACCGCGCACCCGCCTGCCCACGACCCCGGAGAGTGGGTACCCTCCATACAGACCGGATAAGTTACCGCTTAGTAAGATCAGTGAACCGTGCCGGCGCCCGCCCGGCCGACCGCACCGTCCAACCCGCCCTCCCGGGGCCCCGCCCCCGTCAGGACGGCGGCCCGCCCCCGCCCCCCATTCGTACGCGCAGGTTCGAGGAGCCCTCCATGCAGCTCGCCGCGATCATCGTGTCGCTGCTTCTGACCGTGGTCGGCGTGGCGCTCATCTCCCGAGCAGTCGCGCAGATCTTCCGCCACGTGAGACTGGGCCAGCCGGTCCCGGCGGGCACCCGCACCGACCGGTGGAAGCAGCGCAGCATCACCCTGACGAAGGAATTCGTCGGGCACACCCGGATGAACCGCTGGGGCATCGTCGGTATCGCCCACTGGTTCGTCGCGGTGGGCTTCCTGACGCTGGGCCTGACGATCGTCAACGCCTACGGGCAGCTGTTCCAGGCCGACTGGATCCTCCCGTGGATCGGCACCTGGCCGCCGTACGAGGTGTACATCGAGTTCATCGCGCTGTTCACCACCCTCGGCATCCTCACGCTGATGGCGATCCGCCTGCTGAACCTGCCCTCGCGGGCCGGCCGCAAGTCCCGCTTCACCGGTTCCAAGCTGGGCCAGGCGTACTTCGTCGAGTACGTCATCCTGATCATCGGGCTCGCGGTCCTCATGCTGCGCGGCCTGGAGGGCGCCCTGCACCACGTGGAGGGCTACGAGGCGAGCTACTGGGTCAGCTACCCGCTGGTGGCCGCCCTGCGCGGCCTCGACCTCCCGACGCTCCAGAATCTGGTCTACCTGACCGCCCTGATCAAGCTCGGCGCGACGATGATCTGGGCGATCACGGTCGGCCTCAACACCAACATGGGCGTCGCCTGGCACCGCTTCCTCGCCTTCCCGAACATCTGGTTCAAGCGCAACGCCACCGGCGAGACCTCGCTCGGCGCGCTCCAGCCGATGACCAGCGGCGGCAAGGAGATCGACTGGGAGGACCCCGGCGAGGACGACGTGTTCGGCGTCTCGCAGGTCGAGCACTTCTCCTGGAAGGGCCTGCTCGACTTCTCCACCTGCACCGAGTGCGGCCGCTGCCAGTCGCAGTGCCCCGCCTGGAACACCGGCAAGCCGCTCTCCCCCAAGCTGCTGATCATGTCGCTGCGCGACCACGCGCACGCCAAGGCCCCCTACCTGCTGGCCGGTGGCGGCAAGGACATGGAGGGCAACGAGAAGGCCACGGCCGAGCAGCTCAAGGACGTGCCGGCCGCCGCCCTCGCCGAGGCCGAGCGCCCCCTCGTCGGCACCGCCGAGCCGGCGTCCGAAGGCGGCTTCGCCGCGGGCGGCGTCATCGACCCCGACGTCCTGTGGTCCTGCACCACGTGCGGCGCCTGCGTCGAGCAGTGCCCGGTCGACATCGAGCACATCGACCACATCGTCGACATGCGCCGGTATCAGGTCATGATCGAGTCCAGCTTCCCCAGCGAGGCGGGCACGATGCTCAAGAACCTGGAGAAGAAGGGCAACCCCTGGGGCCTGGCCAAGAAGCAGCGGCTGGAGTGGACCAAGGAGGTCGACTTCGACGTCCCCGTCGTCGGCAAGGACGTCGAGGACCTCACCGAGGTCGACTACCTCTACTGGGTCGGCTGCGCCGGCGCGCTGGAGGACCGCGCGAAGAAGACCACGAAGGCCTTCGCGGAACTGCTGCACATCGCGGGCGTCAAGTTCGCGATCATGGGCGGCGACGAGAAGTGCACGGGCGACTCCCCGCGCCGCCTCGGCAACGAGCCCCTGTTCCAGCAGCTCGCCGCCGAGAACGTCGCGACGCTGAACATGGCGTACGGCGAGTCCCTCGACGAGGAGGGCAAGGTGGACCCCGCCACGAAGAAGCCCCGGTCCGCCAAGAAGATCGTCGCGACCTGCCCGCACTGCTTCAACACGATCGCCAACGAGTACCCGCAGCTCGGCGGCGAGTACGAGGTCATCCACCACACGCAGCTGCTCCAGCACCTCGTGGACGAGGGCAGGCTCACGCCCGTCACCCCCGTCGAGGGCCTGATCACCTACCACGACCCCTGCTACCTGGGCCGGCACAACAAGGTCTACACGCCGCCGCGCGAGATCATCGCCAAGGTCCCGGGCCTCAGGAACGAGGAGATGCACCGCCACAAGGAGCGCGGCTTCTGCTGCGGCGCCGGCGGGGCCCGGATGTGGATGGAGGAGCGGATCGGCAAGCGCGTCAACAACGAGCGCGTCGACGAGGCCCTGTCCCTCAACCCGGACATCATCTCGACGGCCTGCCCCTTCTGCCTCGTCATGCTGACCGACTCGGTCAACGGCAAGAAGAACGACGGCCAGGCCAAGGAGTCCGTGCAGGTCGTGGACGTCGCCCAGCTCCTGCTGGACTCGGTGAAGACCCCGGCGGACCCCGAGCCGCCCGCCGCCGAGGCCGACGCCCCGGACCCCGAACCGGCACCGGCCCCGGCGAGCTGACCGGACGCGGTTGCGGCGCCCGCGGGACAGTGGGGAGGGGGTGAGGGACGGGGGCCGAGGCCCGTGCCCCTTCACCCCCTCCCCACTGTCACCTCACATTCCCCGCCCCTCCCCCACAACCCTCCGGCCCCTCCAGAGGTCATCTCTCTGCCGACAGGCCGCGAACCGCTTCTGTTGCCGTTCGCGCACGCGCAGGAGAACTCCATGCCTCAGTACCTCCGCACCGCCCTCGCCGCGACCGCCGCAGCCGCCCTCACCGGCGGACTGCTGGCCCTCTCGGCCACCACGGCGAGCGCCGCCCCCGCCAAGGCCCCGGGCCGCGCCGACGCCGACTTCAACAACGACGGCTACGCCGACGTCGCCGTCTCGGCGCCGCTGGCCTACGTCTCCGGCAAGAAAGAAGCCGGGGCCGTCACGGTGATCTACGGCGGCAAGACCGCCAACCGCTACGCCACCTACTCCCAGAACTCCGCCGGCGTCCCCGGCAACGCCGAGGCGGTCGACCGCTTCGGCAGCGACACCGCCTTCGGCGACTTCGACGGCGACGGCTACGACGACCTCGCCGTCGGCACCCCCGGAGAGGACGTCGGCAGCGACCAGGACGGCGGCTCGACCGTCATCCTGTGGGGCTCCGCCTCCGGTCTCAAGGGCGGCACCGAGGTGAAGGACCCGCGCCCCGGCAGCCACGACATGTTCGGCGGCACCCTGGAGGCCGCCGACTTCAACGGCGACCACAAGGACGACCTCGCCGTCGGCACGGCCTCCGGGAACACCACGATCGACGTCGTCCGCGGCGGCTTCACCCGCACCAGCGGCACCGGCAAGGGCTCGTACACCGTGACCCCGGCCCTCTGGAGCGGCAAGGGCAACGGGATCACCGGTCTGCACTCCGGTGACGTCAACGGCGACGGCCGCGAGGACCTGATCGTCGACGGCTTCGCCAAGGACGACGACTACAACGCCAACTTCTGGCTGCCGGGCACCGCCTCCGGCGTCACCACCAAGGGCGCGCAGAAGCTCCCCGGCGGGCTCATCACCGACGTGGGCGACACCAACGGAGACGGCCTCGGCGACATCGTCATCGGCCTCGTCTGGGACAGCGGCATCGCGCACGCCCACACGGGCGGTACGGCACTGATCGTCAAGGGCAACAAGGCGGGCCCCGCCGGCGGCGGGATACAGACCTTCACGCAGGACACCGCCGGAGTGCCCGGCGCCGGCGAGAAGAACGACATGTTCGGCTACGAACTCGACCTCGGCGACGTGAACGGCGACGGCCACCTCGACCTCGTCGTCGGCGCCGCCAACGAGACCGTCAACGACAAGACGGGCACCGGCTCGGTCACCGTCCTGTACGGCGCCGCCAACGGCTCCGGCATCACCGGCCAGGGCGCGCGCTTCCTGAGCCAGGACACGGCCGGCGTGCCCAACTCGGACGAGGCGTACGACGGCTTCGGCGGCGAGGTCCACGTCGACGACCTCGACCACGACGGCCGCGGCGACGTGGTCGTCGGCGCCGCCGGTGAGAACGACGGCAACGGCGCGGTCTACGCCCTGCACTCCAACACCAACGGCACGCTGACCTCGCCCGCCGGCGTCTACACCTCGACGGCCGGAGTCGGCATCTCGGGCTCGGGGAAGCCGGCGTTCGGCTTCAACTTCGCGGACTGACGGGCGGAGCGGGCTCCGCCGGGCCCCGCGTCCTGAGCGCCCCGACGTCACGCGGACGGCCGGGGAACCCGCGCTGACCTGGGCGACCGCGGGCTCCCCTGCTGGGACAGAGCAGTAACGGACCAGTAGGGGAACCCGCGGGGCGACCCGTAGGGGATGTCACAGGTCGGCCGCAAAGGCCCCCGTGCGTACACTCCCGTCCGCCGACCCGCCCACGAACGGGTACGTTCGTTGACGTGGCTGGATTCAGGATCGGACGCGGCCGGGACAACCGCACGAGTGGGCAGCAACGCCCCGGACCTGCGCAGGGGCAGGGCGGACAGCAGTACGGAGGGCCCGCACAGGCCCCGTACGGCGCTCCGCGCCCGCACCCCCCGCAGGCTTCGCGACAGCAGTACGGCACGCCCCCGCAGGCCCCGGCCCGCGGCGGCCAGCAGTGGCCGCAGACCAACGCGGGCCACGGGGAGCCCGAGTACTTCGGCGAGCCGCGGGGACACGGCGGCGCGGGCGGCGGCCAGGGCTCCTACGGCTATCCGCAGGGCGGCGGCCAGGGCGGATACGGCTACCCCCAGAGCCCCGGACCGGCCCCGGGACAGGGACACGGCGGCCACGGCGGCGACCGGCGCCCCGCCCCCGGCCAGGGCGCCCCCCACGACCCCTACGCGCCGCACAACAACCCCGGCCACACGCAGGCGTTCTCGATCGGCGAGGACCCGTACGGCCAGGGCAGCACCTACCAGGCGGGCCAGGCAGCGGCCCCGCCCGCGGGCCCGCGGCTGCGCTGGAAGGAACTGCTCAGCGGCGTCGTCCTGCGCCCCTCAGCGACCTTCATGCAGATGCGCGACTACCCGATGTGGGGTCCCGCGCTGGTCGTGACCTTCGTCTACGGCCTGCTCGCCATCTTCGGCTTCGACGGCGCCCGCGAGGACGTCATCGACGCGACGATCGGCACCGCGATCCCGTACGTCCTGACCACGGGCGTCGCCATCACGGTGAGCGCCTTCGTCCTGGGCGTCGTGACGCACACCCTGGCCAGGCAACTGGGCGGCGACGGCTCCTGGCAGCCCACCGTCGGCCTCTCCATGCTGATCATGACGATCACGGACGCCCCGCGCCTGCTCGTGGCGATCTTCGCGGGCGGAGACGCCTCCTTCGTCCAGATCCTGGGCTGGATCACCTGGCTGCTGGCGGGCTTCCTGTTCACCTCGATGGTCAGCCGCTCGCACGACCTGCCGTGGCCCAAGGCCCTGGGCGCGAGCGCCATCCAGCTGATCGCCCTGCTGTCGATCATCAAGCTGGGCACGTTCTAGCGGACGTGGACGGCGTACCGCAGACCTGCGGGCGGACGGACGGCGGGGGGGGGGGCCCCGGGCCGGGGGCGGGGCCCCCCCCCCCCCCGGGCGGCCGCCGCCCCCCCCCCGGGGCGCCCCGGGGGGGGGCGCGGGGGGGCGGC
>NZ_JBIAFO010000036.1:0-43176 GCF_042869355.1 Streptomyces sp. NPDC007088 | reverse complement strand
TACCCCGTCGAACGCATGATGCGCGACGCCAAGATCACCCAGATCTACGAAGGCACCAATCAGGTCCAGCGCATCGTCATGGCCCGCAACCTGCCCTGAACGGTGTCCTGACACGCGAGGCCACCTCCCGGCGGCCGGCCCCCACCGGGACCGCCCGCCTCCCCTCGACGGGCCCGGACCGCTCTGGACAGCCCGACGGCGCGGAGGGTAGACAGGCATCGACCAGTGTCTCCGGCCGGAAGAGGGCGTCCGTGTCGTTCCTGAGGTTCCTGGGCGCCGAAGTGCTCGGTATGGCCAACACGCTGGAAAGAAGCGGCGGGCACATGAAAGGCGCCGCCAGGGACATGGCCCGTACGGATGCCGACCACATCGGTACGGAGGACCTGCACGCCGCCTGCGAAGAATTCTCCCATTCCTGGGACTACGGGCTCGGGCAGTTGTCGAAGATGACCAAGGGCATTTCGAAGTTCGCGGTGAAGACGTCGGACGAACTCTCCGCACTGGACGAAAAGCTCTACCGAGAGCTTACGGACCACCAGAAGTCCGCTTGAGGTACAGAGGCCTGGCGGTCACAGTGGATCCCAGCCGGCCGACGCCAGCAGGCGCGCCTTCCTGGCCCGGCGTCGGCGGCCCACCTCCGCTCCGAGGAAGTAGCAGGCCAGCAGAGCCACCCCTACCCCGCCGCTGATGAGTGTGGCCGGGGCGGGGAAGCCCTGGACCGCCAGCACGACGACCGCGAGCACCAGGAGACCGACAAGGTTCCGCACGACCCGGGTGCGGTAGACGGTCGTGGCGTCGATCACCAGCTGGGCGTGGAAGAGCCCGACGCGTTCCCGCGTCGCGCGGTCCGGCCGGAAGCCGCCCCCGGGGCGCATGCCGGGCAGCTGCCCGCCCGTCATCGCGTGCGGATGGCGGGCCAGGGCGGCCGCGGCGCGCCGGTCGGCGTCCGGGGTGCGACGGAACGCGTAGTAAGGGTTGTTCGCCGTGCGCGTACCAGCCGCCAGACCGGTGAAGCGATATCCGAAATCATCGGCAACGCAGGCGAACGCGGCGAGCTTCTTCTTTGTCGTCAGATGGGGGCGTACCGAGAATTCCGCCTCTTTGCGCGCAACCGCTCTGAACAACTCCTTCTTCATGTTCCCGCGCCCCATGTCCCGTTCCTTTCCCGAGGCAGCCGACTCCGGTTTAGAGTATTCGGGCAGTCAAAACGGGGGGATGGCACATGGTCGCTCACGCCTATCCGCATCTCGGATTCGACCCGGCTCCAGGAGATCCGGCATCGGTACGGGAGGTGGTCGCCACGGTCAGTCGTGTGGTTGGCGGTGGCGACTCCGCCCGGCGCGAACTGAACGGGCTCGGCAGCTCCGACGCCGTCTGGGCGGGCAAAGCCGCCGAGGCGTTCCGCGAACTCTTCGCCGAACTCCCGCCCTACCTCACCAAGGCGCTCACCTCCCTCGACGACGCCCGGCGCGCGCTGACCGAGTGGGAGAGCCAACTGGACGGATTCCAGTCCAGGGCCCGGCGTCTGGAGGAGGAGGCGGCCGAGGCGGCCCGCCGGGCGGGCTCCGCGCGCAGCGCCGTGCGACTGCTCCCCGGCCGTGGTACCGGCGAGGACACGAGGACCGCGGGCGAGCGTGAAAAGGACGAGAAGGACGCCAAGGACAGGAAGCGGGAGCTCAGGGAGGCCGAGGACGCGCTGAGCGAGGTCCGCGACCGGGCTCACGCCCTCAACGGCGAGTACGTCGTCGCCGCCGCCACCGCGAGCCGCCTGGTCAGGAACGCGGCAGACGACGCACCCCCCGAACCGGGCTGGTTCGACAAGGCGCTCGACTTCCTCGGCGGCCTGGCTTCCGACGTCTGGGACGTCGTGAGCGATCCGGAGGTGTGGAAACTCATCGGTGACGTCCTCGCCGACATCGCCCTCGTCGTCGGAGTCCTCGCGATCTTCGTCTCCGGACTGGGGATGCTCGCCTTCGTACTGTGCGTCGGGGCGCTCGCCTTCCACCTCGCGGCCAAGGCCGGCGGCGCCGACGTGAGCTGGGAGACGATCGCCTGGGACGCCGTCGGAGTCGTCGCGGGCGGCATCAGCCTGGGCGGCGCCGCCCTCGCCAAGTCCGGCCGCGCCCTCGTCGTCGCCGGCCGCGAACTACGCCTCAGCTCCGGCCTCATGGCCACGCTCGGGAAGATCGGCCGCGGCAACCTGTTCTCCGGGCTCGCCAGGATTCCCAGCGGGATGGCCAATTCGGCCCGGGGCCTCGCGACGGCCGGCAAGGGCTGGGCCTTCGTGAAGGCGGGCAACGCCGTCGACTCCGCGGCGACCTGGGCGGGGGCCGCGCTCGGCATCGGCTCCAACATGCACAGCGGCACGATCGGTGACGGGCGCTGGACGGACGGGAGATGGGAACCGGGCGATGCCCCCGTCGTCGGCCCCTTCGTCAACTACTTTCGTCCCGCGGAGGAGACCACCCCCGGCGCCGCCGCGCCGTCCCGCCCGGTCCTCGACACCGGGGCGACCCTCACCTCCGCCGGCACGACCTTCGCCAGCCACCTCGACCCGTCCTCACTCGGGGCGGCCGCGTGAGTACGGACGGCCAGCGGTACGGCGGCACTCTCCCGGACGGGGCCACGACCTACTCCTACGCCTTCCGCCATCAGGTCCCCGAGGAGTTCGTCGAGCTTCCCGAGGCCGAGGCCGAATCCGCCGAGGGCTGGCGGCGGGCGATGGAACGCCTGATGCCGGATGCGGACGAGCGGGAACGCGAGATGTCGGCCTCCGCGCTCCGCGCCCCGCTTCCGCTGCTGGAGGCCGGGGGGACCACGCTGCTCAGCGCTCTGTGCGTGGGCAGTGAGGAGGTGGACGGTACGGAACGGCTCTCCATGGGGCTGCTCGCGGTGAGCGTCCGGCACAGCCCGCACGGCCCCGCGCGCAGACTGGCCACGGCCGAGGCGATCTACCGGTCCACCGAACGCACGTTCTTCGACGGACTACCGCCCGAACGGCTCACCCCGCTGGACCTGCCCAGGGGCAAGGGGGCACAGGGCCCGCAGGACATGGTGCTCGCCGTCGTCCTGCCCGCCGGACCCGCGGTGATGAGTACCTCGCTGCGTTCCCTGAGGCTGCCCCCGGTGGACGTCGGGATCGAGACACCGCCGCTGGCCATGGCCGCGCTCCAGCTCGTCGCCCCCGCACCGGCCGGGTACTGCGTGTACGTCACCCTTTCCACCCCCTCGGTGTTCCTGCTGGACTCCTACAGCGCGCGCCTCTCCCACATCGCCCGCACGCTTGTCTTCGACGAGGTGGCGGCGCCGGTTGGGGCGGTCGACGGGCGGCGCGCCGCCTCCCGGGCGTGACCTCTCCGGCGGTTCCCGCGTGACCCCTGACCCACGAACGGCGTTGTCCCCTCCGTACGCACCGCCGCAGAGAGGGAAGCCCCCGTGAAGCACGCCAAGCACGCCAAGCGCTCGCACACCGCGCAGTACGCCAAGGCCGCCGCCGTCGTCACCGGCGCGGTGCTCGCGGCGGGTGCCGCCGCCCCCGCGTTCGCCGCCCCGGCGCCCGCCCCGTCGTCTCCCGTCCAGTCGCTGCCGGTGCTCGGCGGGACCCTCGGAGGGCTGTCCGGCGGCGAGGTGCACCAGACCCCGCTGGACGACCCGCAGGTCGGCAAGGTCGTGCACTCCGTCGAGCAGACCGGCGGCGCGCTCCTCGGCCAGCTCATGGCGGCCCGCGCCGGGGGCCACCAGCAGGGCAACGCGCCGATGGTCGGCGGACTGCCGCTCAGCGCCCTGCCCCTCAGCTCACCGCTCGGCTGACGACCACCCCCACCCCGCTCCTCCCCGCCCCGGCCGGCCGCCCCGCGCGCGCCGCCGGGGCGCCCACGTCTTGCGGAAGGTCCCGATGGACGACATCACCGCCCGGCCCGCCGACCGCTACGAGGCGCTGGCCCGGCACGAGGAACGGCTGCGGCGCGAACGGCGTCAGGCCACGGCCTCCGCTGTACGGCAGGCCGCTTTCGAGGCCCGCCGCCCGCCCGCCGGACGCCGCAACGCCGCCCTCGACGCGCTGCTGCCGCCCGCCAGGGAACCCGTCGCCGCCCAGGCCGGGGCGGGGAGCCGGACCGGGTACGCGGGGGCCACCGGCGGACGCCCCGGAGCCGGCGGGTTCGACGCCTTCGCCGACTCCGCCATCGCCGTCGTCCACCCGGCCGCCGGGCAGGAGGTCGACCTCGACCTGCGCCTCGGAGCGCCCCCGGCCGCCGTACCCGCCCCCGCCCGGCGGCCCGCACGCCCGGCCCGCCCGCCGCTGCCCACACGCGGCACCCTCACCGACGCCGCCGAGGACTTCGAGGGCGCGCTGCTGCCCGACACCGTGCTCGACGCCGCCGAGAGCGGAGCGCTCAGCGTCCGCGCCGTGTCGGTACGCGCCGAGCGCTCCCGCCGCCGAGGACTGCCCCGCAGGGACGCGGTGTGCCTCGCGCGGTACGGCTCCGGGCTGCTGCTCGCGGTGGCCCGGGGCCAGGGCACGGCGGCCCGCGCGCACCTCGGCGCCGAGCAGGCGTGCCGCTTCGCCCTCGCCCACGTCGTCCGCGAGGCCGCGGCCGTCTCGGCCGCCCTGCGCGCGGGCGACCCGCACGCCTTCGGCGCCTTCGCGGACCGCGCCGTCACCTCCGTCGGCGCGCTCCTCGAACACAGCGCGCACAGCGCCGGCCGCGCCCCCGGCGAGTACGCGACGGCGCTGCGCCTGCTCCTCGTACCGCTGGAGCCCGACGGCGGCCGGCCGGGGCTCGTCGCCGTCGGCGAGGGCGGTACGGCGCGGCTGCGCGAGGGGGTCTGGGACGGCAGGCCCGGCGCGGGCGCCGGGACCGGGAGCCTGCCCTACGGGCGGGGCGGGGCCCGGCCGCCGGTGGCCCGGCTGCTGGAACCGCTGCGCCCCGGCGACGTCCTGGCCCTGGGCACCGAGCCGCTCGACGGCGACCGGCTCACCCGCGAGTACCTCGCGACGGCCTGGGGCGAGGGGCCGGTGCCACCGCCGGCGGAGCTGCTGCGCCAGGTCCAGCACCGTCTCCCCGCCACGACGGCCGACGCCGACCGCACCGCCGTCGTGCTGTGGCGGAGGGCCGGCGCCGGAGCCGGGGGCGAGGGCCTCTAGTTGCCCGAGACCGTCACCTTGTCGTCGTTCTTCAGTTCGCTCACGAGCTGCTTGACCTTCGGCATGTCCCACTGGAGGTTGCCGCCGACGCTGCCGGAGATCGGCATGTTCATCGACTTGCCGTCGCCGCCGGTGACGCCCTTCATGGCCCAGAACATCGAGGCCAGGTTCCACAGGCTCATGTCCTTGTCGACGATGAGCGTGTCCAGGCCCGAACCCATCACCGGGTAGAGCTTGAAGGGGTTGAGCAGCGTCGAGGGCGTCGCCGTCTGCGAGGCGAGGGCCGCGAGGAACTTCTGCTGGTTCTTCGTACGGTCCAGGTCGCTCGCCGCGAAGGCGTAGCGGGTGCGCACGAAGGCGAGGGCCTGCTGGCCGTCCAGGGTCTGCTTCCCGGCCTGGAAGTCGGCGCCCGACTTCTTGTCCTTGAACGCCTTCGGGATGTCCAGCTCGACCCCGCCGACCGCGTCCACGATGCTCGCGAAGCCGTCGAAGCCGATCTCCGCGTAGTGGTCGATGCGCAGACCGGTGTTGTACTCGACGGTGCGCACCAGCAGCTCGGGACCGTCGAAGGCGTAGGCCGCGTTGAGCTTGTTCGCGCCGAGCGGGCCCTTGATCTGCCCGGACTCCGAGCCCCGGAACTTCGGGATCGTGACGTTCGAGTCGCGCGGCAGCGAGATCATCGTGTTCCCGTTGTCGCCGACGTGCAGGATCATCATCGAGTCGGTGCGCTTGCCCTCGGCGGAGCCGGTGTGCAGCCGCTTCTTGTCCTCGGCGGACATCCCCTCGCGGCTGTCCGAGCCGACGATCAGGTAGTTGGTGCCCTTCCCGCCGTCGGGCCGCTCGATGACCTTCGAGAGGTCGACCTCGTGGCGCAGCTTGCCGCCGGCCCAGAAGTACGTGGAGACGCCGGTCACCACGAAGGCGACGACCAGGACCAGGACCGTCCACTTGACGCGACGGCCCCAGTTCGGCGCCGGACGCGGGGAACGGGCGGGAGACGGACCGCCGGGGCCACCGGGGCCGCCGTCCCCGGGACCGCCGGGGGAGCCGTAGACCTGGCCGGTGTTGTAACCGCTGTCGTAGCCGGCACCGTCCTGGTAGTACCCGTCCTGCCGCGGTCCGTGTCCCTGCTGCGGGACCGGGCTGCCGGGCGGCGCGACGGGGCCCCCGCGCCGTACCTGCGGCATGACGCGCGCGCCCTCGGGCTGCGGTGCGGCGCTCCCGCGTCCGTAGCCCCGGCTGTCGCGTCCGTTCTCGCCCCGGCTGTCCGGCCAATCGCTCATACCGACAGTCTGCCGTTCGGGTGGCGCTCCCATACAGGGCGGTGGGGATTTCGGGGCCCGGCTGTTGCAGAGCTGATGCAAAGCGGGGGTGAATGCCCCGGCATAGGGTGGACGGCATGACTGACCAGGCACCGCTCGCGCAGCCGGGGACCGGGGGAAAGCCCACCTCCGCCTCGCGCACGACCCTCTCGCACATCATGACCGCCACCGACACCAACCTCTACGGCACCGGCCACGGCGGCGTGATCATGAAACTGGTGGACGACGCGGCCGGGGCGGTGGCCGGGCGGCACTCCGGCGGGCCCGCCGTGACGGCCTCGATGGACGAGATGGTCTTCCTGCTGCCGGTCCGCCTCGGCGACCTCGTGCACGTCCACGCGCAGGTCAACTGGACCGGCCGGACCTCGATGGAGATCGGGGTGCGGGTCATGGCCGAACGCTGGAACGAGTCGACCCCGGCGCAGCAGGTCGGCACCGCCTATCTGGTGTTCACCGCGATCGACGCGGAGGGCCGCCCCCGGCCCGTACCGGCTGTGCTGCCGGAGACCGCGCGGGACGAGCGGCGGTTCCAGGAGGCGCAGATCCGCCGTACGCACCGGCTCGCGCGGCGCCGGGCGATCAAGGAGTTGCGGGAGCGGAGGATGGCTTCGGGGCTGGACCTGTGAGGTGTGGGCTCCGCCCGGGGTGGAGGGTTTGACGGTGTCCGGGCCCGGTGCGGGGGTCCGGGCCCGAGTGGTCACCCTCGCGGGGCTCCGCCCCGGACCCCGCTCCTCAAACGCCGGAGGGGCTGGTTTTAGCGGGCTGGTGTTGCGGGCTCCGCCCCGGCCCCCGCTCCTCAAGCGCCGGAGGGGCTGGTTCTGGCGCCGTTTCCTCCGCAGGTCACCTCGTCGCCCCGTACCGCGCCGTAACGATTCTCCTTGGGGGCCGCGCTCGGGTCCTCCGCGCGGACCTTCGTCACTTCGGCAGAGGTCCCGCCCGTGACGACCTCGATCGTCGCCCCGAGGCCGGGCCGGGCCGTCAGTTCCGCTCCCGGCAGGGCCGCCGCCACCGACTTCGCCGAGCGGTCCCAGCGCGGGTCGTAGAAGACCGTGGTCCGGGCCTGTGGGGCCTCAGGGGGCCGGGCGGTGCCCGGCGTGCTCCGGAATCCCGTCGCGTGCAGCGCCTCCGCGACCCGGCGGGCCAGCCCCGCGTCCCCCGTGCCGTTCTCGACGCGCACCGTGATCTGCTGCGGCGGGACGTCCACCTGCTTGGGCGGGGCGGCCCGGCCGGTGTCGCGGTGGTGGGCCAGCGGCCGGTCCGCGCGCAGCGCCGCGAACAGGGCCCCGGCCCTCTTCGGCTCCCACACCAGCGTGGCCCCGATCCCCGGCACCGAGCGCCCCTTGCCGGCCAGCGGCATCGAGACGAACTCCGAGGACGAGGGGTTCAGCCCCCGCGTCGCCCGCGCGAGGTCCAGCATCTGCTCGGGGCCGAAACCGCGGTCCGCGCGCACCGAGCCGAACAGCGCGCCCGCCACCTCGCGCAGCCGCACCGGGTTGAGCAGCGTCCCGGTGCTCGTGGCCCGGTCCACGACCGCCGCGAGGAAGCGCTGCTGGCGCTGCATCCTGCCGAGGTCGGAGGCCGCGTCCACGTGCCGGGAGCGGACGTACTGGAGGGCCTGCCCGCCGTTCAGCTCGTGGGTGCCCGGACTCAGGTCGAGGCCCGTGTAGGAGTCCTTGAGCGGCCGGGTGGTGCAGACGTAGACGCCGCCGAGGGCGTCCACGGTCCGCATGAAGCTCGTGAAGTCGACCTCCAGGTAGTGGTCGATCTTGACCTGGGTCAGCTTCTCCACGGTCCGCACGGTGAGCTGCGGGCCGCCCTCCGCGTACGCCGCGTTGAGCTTCACGGGGTGGGCGCGGTGGTGCTCGTGCGAGGTCCGGTCGGTGTGCGGGGGCAGCATCGCGTACGAGTCGCGCGGCAGGCTCACGACGCTGACCCGGGAGCGGTCCTCGGACAGGTGCACGATCATGAGGGTGTCGGTGCAGTGGCAGGGCGCCCCGCCCAGCCGGTACTTCTCCCGCTCGGCCTCGCTGATCCGGTCCCGGCCGTCCGTCCCGGCCAGCAGCAGGTTCGTGCCGTGCCCGGCGTCCGGGCGGTCCTGGAGGTTCTTGAACGCGTCGACCCGGCCCAGCTCCCCGTCGATCCCGCCGAGCACGGTGTGCCCGACGCCCGCGCTCAGCAGCACCGCCAGCGAACAGCCCGTGAAGCCTCTGGCCGCCCAGCGCGCGACCCCGCGGCGCGGACGGCGGCCCCGGCGGAGGCGAGCGCGGCGCGCGGGGGCGGGGCGGCGGGGCGAGGGGGGCGGCACAGCGGGGCACCTCCGCGCTGGACGGGCGAAAAGGGGCTTCCGCACCCTTCTACGGACAGCGATCGGGCAACGACCGGCGCGACAGTACGCCGGCCCGGCCGAGGGGGACGGAAGCGACCGGTCCGGCACGCACCGCGTCCCCCCTTTGGCGGTAATCTGACCGGCGATGAACGCCAACTCCGACGCGCCGCGCCCCGCCGTCTCCGTGATCATGCCCGTGCTCGACGAGGAACGGCATCTGCGTGACGCCGTACACGCCATCCTCGCGCAGAACTACGCGGGTGAGATGGAGGTCGTCATCGCTCTCGGCCCCTCCACCGACCGCACCGACGAGATCGCCGCCGAACTGGTGCGCGAGGACCCGCGGGTGCACACCGTGCCCAACCCCACGGGCCGCACCCCGGCGGCGCTGAACGCCGCGATCAAGGCGTCCCGGCACCCCGTCGTGGTCCGCGTCGACGGGCACGGCATGCTCTCGCCGGGCTACATCGACACCGCCGTCCGCCTGCTCGCCGAGACCGGGGCGCAGAACGTCGGCGGCGTCATGCACGCCGAGGGCGAGAACGACTGGGAGCGCGCCGTCGCCGCCGCCATGACCTCGAAGATCGGCGTGGGCAACGCCGCCTTCCACACCGGCGGCGAGGCGGCCCCCGCCGAGACCGTGTACCTCGGGGTGTTCCGCCGCGAGGCCCTGGAGCGGCAGGGCGGCTACAACGTCGAGTTCGTCCGCGCCCAGGACTGGGAGCTGAACTTCCGCATCCGGGAGGCCGGCGGGCTCATCTGGTTCTCGCCCGAACTGCGCGTCTCCTACCGGCCGAGGCCCACCGTGAAGGCCCTCGCCAAGCAGTACAAGGACTACGGCCGCTGGCGGCACGTCGTCGCCCGCTACCACGAGGGCTCGATCAACCCCCGCTACCTCGCGCCGCCCACCGCCGTGTGCGCGATCGCCGCGGGCGTCGTGGCGGGCGCCGTGCTCACCCCGTGGGCCTTCCTCGTCCCGGCCGCCTACCTCGCGGCGATCCTCGCGGGCTCGGTGCCCGCGGGCAAGGGCCTTTCGCTGAAGGCCCGCGCGCAGATCCCCGTGGCCCTCGTCACTATGCACATGTCCTGGGGCTGGGGCTTCCTCACCAGCCCGCGCTCCCTGGCCCGCAAAGTCATCGCGAGCCGCCGGCCCGCCGTCACCGCCGAGCAGACCCCGGCCGGCTGACCGGGCCCGCCCGCTCCGGTACGGGGACGGGGCGCCCTCCCGAGCGGAGGGCGCCCCGTCCCCGTACCGGCGGCAGAACCGGTACCGTCCGCGTCACCAGCTGAAGTCCGGGTCCACCTTCATGCACGCCGTGTCGTCCGCGCCGTTGAGCGCGTCCGCCGAGAGCGGCAGCTCGTCGTCGTCATCGTCCTTCTTCGGGTACCGCGTGCCCTCGCGCCAGTCGGAGCCCGCGATCACCGTGACCCCGGTGACGTCGGCGCTCTCCTTGACCCGGCGCAGCGGGATCTTCAGGGCCTTCGCCACGGACTGCGCGTCGGCCTCCTGCGCGGTGCCCGGGTAGCGCACGACGGTACGGTCCTCGGGTTCGACGTGGTCCTGGTCGGCGTGGGCCTGTGTGAAGCCCGCGCCGCTCAGCGCCGTCGCGAGGACACCCGCCCGGCCCGGGACCAGCGCGAGCTGATCGGTGGCCGTGGCGTTGCGCACCGACACCGCGATCCGGCCGGGCTGGGCCGCCTGGTCACTGATGTCCTTGACCTTCGGCTTCTTCTTGTCCTTGCCGTCGAGGGCCACGTCCTCGCGCAGCAGCCGCCACAGCTTCTCCGCGTCCTTCGGCTTCGGCGCGACCCGCGCGCCCTCGTACACGAAGGGCATCGTCGCGAGCGTGATGCGCTCGGGCGGCACCGCGCGCAGGTCGTTGCTCAGGTCGTACAGCTTCTTGACGCTGCCGAGGTCCTGGTCGACGGTGAGCGCCTTGGTCGCCTCCTCGGCGAGCGAGCGCAGCTTGCCGGGGTTGCTGAGCGTCGCGTTCTCGCGCAGCTCCCGCACCATCGAGCTCATGTACATGTGCTGGGCCTGGGCGCGCCCTATGTCGCTGCCGTCGCCGAAGCCGTACCGGGTGCGCAGCCACTGGAGGGCCTGCTCGCCCTGCACCGCGTGCGTGCCCTTCTCCAGCTTCAGGCCGGAGCCCTTGCCGGCGGAGGTGTGCGAGTAGATGTTCCGGTCGACGCACACCGGGACGCCGCCCACCGCGTCGGCCATCGAGACCACCCCGGCGAAGTCGACCATCATGAAGTGGTCTATGTGCACACCGGTGTTGGCCTCCCAGGTGGCGACCGTGCAGCCGGGGCCGCCGCGCCCCAGGGACTCGTTGGTCATCCGGCGGCCGGTCGTGGCGCGGTAGACCTCGCCGGTCTTCGGGTCGGTGCACTCCGGGAGCTTGAGCAGGGTGTCGCGCGGCATGCTCACCACCGACATGTTGCCGCGGTCCGCGGACACGTGCACGAGCATCTGCACGTCGGCGAGCGGGGCGGCGCCCACACTGGACTTCGCCCCGCCGAGCTTCAGGTTCTCCTTGGTGTTGCGGCTGTCGGAGCCGATCACCAGGATGTTCAGCGGGGTCTGACCGGCCGTGTTGGGCTTCGGCGCGGGCGGCCGCTGCTCCGGTGTGCCGGCCGTCAGGTCCGCCTTCTGGATGTTGTCGTTGAGGTGCTGGTAGTACAGGTAACCGGCCGCCGCCGTGCCGGTTATCAGCACCGCGAGCGTGACCGCCGACCAGCGCAGCGCGCGCCGCGCCCCGCCGTGCCGCTTCGGCCCCGCGGGAGGCCCGTCCTTCGGGGTGGCCGCGCCGGGCCGCGCGCCGGCGGGCGCCCCTTCCGCGTCGGGGCCCGCGGCTTCGGGCTCCGCCTCCTCCTCCGTCACGGTGCCCACCGGCTTCGGCCCCGGTGCCTCCCCCTGCCCGGTCTGCCGGTCGTCACGGGCGCTTTCCGGCCCGCCCACCCTGCCACCAGCCATCGTCCGTCCTGCCTTCCCACCCCTTGCCGCGCGCCACGGCAGCGCCCCCGCCCTTCTCCAGACACGTCTTCGGGTGAAAACGTTGTACGCGGAGAAGGACGGGGGCACCGCCGTCGATCACTTGGCACACACTTGTTTGTCCGCCTCGGTGCGCTGGATCTCCGCCGGGGCCTTGGCCGGGGCCTTCAGCGCGATCCCCGCGCCCTTGAAGTCCTTGCCGAGCACCAGCTTCATCGCGGGCAGCCCCTGGTCGTTCTCGATGCCCTTGCCCGGTTTCAGGGCCGACCCCGGCAGCCCCATGACGTCCGCCAACCTACGGGCCTGCGCCGCCTGGTCGGGGGCGTAGGAGAGGGTCGTGGTGTCCTGCTTGGGCGCGTTGCCCCGCTGACTGGACTTCAGGACGCCCTGGTTGTTCTGCAGCCAGGTCAGCTGGGCCTGCGCGGCGCCCGTGATGTCGCCGCCGTTGTAGATCTCGACGCGCACCTCGGAGGTCTCGGCCCGGGTGCCCTTCAGCCGCGCGTCCTCGGCCTTCTTCTTGGCGCTCGCCGCCTTGCTCTCCTTGGCCTTGACCTCGGTGAGCGAGACGTCGTCCTTCATCATGGCGAGCAGCGGATCGGCCTTCGCCTCGTCGACGACGACCGTCACCGGCTTCGGCTCCTTCGGGTTGTCGACCACCGGCAGCGTCGTGAAGGTGATGTTCTTCGGGTCGACGTGCTGCAACTCCAGGCCCAGCTTGGTGAGTTTGCTGAGGCTGCCGATGCCCTCGTCCACGCTGAGCGCCTTCGTCGCCGCGTTCGCCACCTTGAACATCTTGCTCGGACTGGTCAGCGTGCCCTCGGACTTGAGCTTGCGCACGAGGGAACCGAGGAACTGCTGCTGCACCTGGATGCGGTCGAGGTCACCGTGGTTGCCGAAACTGTGCCGGGTCCGGACGAAGGCGAGGGCCTGTTCGCCCTCCACGACGCTCTTGCCCGCCGGCAGCTTGAGGTGCGAGTCCGGGTCGTCGACCGGTTTGGCGACGCACACCTCGACCCCGCCGACCGCCGTGGACAGCGACTTGACCGCGTTGAAGTCGGCCATCATGAAGTGGTCGACCTTCAGGCCGGTCAGCTGGGTGACGGTCCGCATCGTGCAGCCCGGGTCCCGGTCGTCCTGGCCCAGGCTCGTGTTGAAGCGGACCTGCTGCGTCCCGGCGATCGTCGTGACGCTGCCGTCCGCCTGCTTGGTCGGGCAGTCCGGGACGTCCGTGATCAGGTCGCGCGGGATGCTCAGCGCCGTCGCGTTGCTGCGGTCCGCCGAGACGTGCAGCAGGATGTTGGTGTCGGCGTGGCCCACGCTGCCCTTGTCGCCGTAGCCCTCGTTGCCCTTGCCGGTGCGTTTGTCGGTACCGATGACGAGGATGTTCAGCGGGGTGTTGTGCCGGGCGACCTCCTTGGAGCCCGCGCCCGCCGTGTCGATCGTCTCCAGGTTGCCGTCGAAGTGCCGGTACAGGAAGAAACCGGTGCCGGCGACGGCGACCAGGAGGAAGCCGAGGCCGCCCCCGGTCCACATCAGGGCCTTCTTCTTCCCGCCGCCCTTGCTCGCCCGGCGCTTCGCGGCCCGCCGCCCGCCCGGCGGCGGCACGGCCTCCTTGCGGGCCCTGGCGCGGCCGCCCTGGGCCGGCACGGTCGGGGCGGCGGAACGCTCGCGTCCCCCCTGCGCCGTCCTGCCGCCGCGCCCGCCCCCGGCCTCGGGGGAGTGAGCGGTCCGCGCGGACTGTGGGCGCCGGGCCCCCGGGACGCGGGGTGACTGCGGTGCGGAGGTGTCCAGTCGCAGTTCGTAGTCGCCGGTCTCCGGATTCAGTACCCACTGGTCTGCGGGGTCGATGTCGTCCCCCCGCCCACGGCCTTGCGCGTCCACGGTTGTCCAAATCCTCCGTCAGGGCCACGCGGCGCCGTCCCGCCCTCCAGGTGGGCCGGAGGAATCAGGCGGGAGGCGCTCGGTTGTTCGGTGGCGCACGACGGGGTCGCGCGGCCATCGGGACGCTCACCCTAGCGGCCGCTTTCGCCCCGTAGCGACGGCGGTGACACATTCCACTTCCCTTATAAGCGGGCAATCCATGGCAATTACGGAAAGCGTTGGTCCAGTGACGGTCATTCCTTTACTCGCGGCGTGGGACAGGCCCCTCCGGTGGCCGCCGCGCCGGGACGTCGTGAGGCCCGGCCCCCCTCGCTCTCCCGCACCCCCGAGGGACGCGCCGACGGGGAGGCGGTGGAGGGGGAGGGCGAGGCGGACGGCGAGGGGTCCACCGTCACCGGGGCGTCCTCGCGCAGCTCCTCGAAGAGGCGTCCCGCGTCCGGCTGCCTGAGCTGGTCGCGGTTGGGGTTCCTGACGTACGACTCGCGCGGCACCGTCATGAACCGCACGCGCCCGGGGGGGACCGAGCGCAGGCCGCGCACCAGTTCGTACAGGTCCCGCAGGCTCGCCAGGCCCGAGTCCGTGGTCAGCGAGGAGGTCGCCGCGTCCAGCACCGGATACAGCTTCGCCGGGTTGAACAGGACGTCCCCGCCCCGCATCTTCGCCACGAGGGAGGCGAGGAAGCGCTGCTGCCGGTCCATCCGGTCGGTGTCGCTGCCGTCGCCCAGGCTCTTGCGCGCCCGTACGTAGCCGAGGGCCTGCTCCCCGTCGAGGTTCTGGGCCCCCGAACCGAGCCGGACGTGCGCCTCCCGGTCGTCGATCGGCCGGGGCAGGCACACCCGGACCCCGCCCACCGCGTCGACCATCTTCTTGAAGCCCTCGAAGTCCACCACCATGTAGTGGTCGACCCGGATGTTCGTGAGCTTCTCGACGGTGCGCACCGTGCACGCCGTACCGCCGTTCTCGAACGCCCAGTTGAACTGCGCGAACCGCTCCCGGGCGCGGCCCGAGCCGGCCCGCCGGCAGGCGGGGATCGCGACCATGAGGTCCCGGGGGAGCGAGACGGCCGTGGCCCGGTCCCGCTTCGCCGACACGTGCAGCAGGATCGTCGTGTCCGACCGCTGGGTGCCGACGTCCTTCCCGTACGCGCCGTTCTCACCGGCCCGCGAGTCCGAGCCGATGAGCAGCACGTTCTGCGCGCCCTTCGCGAGGTTCTCCGGGCGTTCGCGCTCGTAGCGGCGCAGTTCGGCGGCGGCCCGCTCGTCCTGGCTGATGTTGTGGTCCAGCTTGCTGTACAGCCCCCAGCCGACCCCGCCGGCGGCCAGCAGCAGGACGCACGCCCCGGCGGCGCCCCAGCGCAGCCAGCGGCGCCCGCCGCGCCGGCCCGGCCCCCCGTCGCCGCCGCTCCCCGCGTCCGGGGCGCCGGGGCCGCGGGTCCCCCCGTCCCGGCCGCCCCCGCCGGTACGGTCCCGGCCCTCGGGAGTGTCTGCGCTGTCGGCCACTCGGCGTCCACCCCTCGTGCTCCTGAGCGCCAGGACCCGGCTGCCTGGTCGTCGTCCTACGACCATGGACCGCCCGGACCGTCCCGGCTCGCCGCCCCGGCCCGCACTGGGCCGGACGGGTGAGCGCGCGCGCCCGTCCGGGGCGTACGACGGGCGGGGCCGTTACGGAGCGGGGGCGGCGCGCCGACGGGGGGCACCGTCACCGCGGTGGCACCGTCACGAGACGACCGGCGCCGTCACCCGCTCGTCTGCCACCCGGCGCTCCAGGGCCTCGGGGGCGAGCCGGTCCAGGTGGCGGCACAGGACGACGGAGCCGCCCGCCGCCAGCGGCGCGTACAGCCCGGCCGACAGGCCCTCCCACGTACCGAACGAGCGGCCCGAGAGCAGCCGTCCGCCCCCGGCGATCCCGAGGACCTCGGCGTCCCCGGTGGCCCGCTCCACCAGCTGGAGCCCGCTCAGCTCCGTACCGGCCACGAGGAGCGCGGGCTCCTCCGGGTCCACCGGCGCGAAGGGCGCGAACCGGTCGCCCTGGCCCGGCACCTCCACCGCGTAGTCGAGGAAGCCCTCCGGCGGCCGCGGGAAGCGGCCGCCCAGCGGGCGCAGCGCGAGCGCCACCCGCTCGCCCCGGCAGGCGCGCGCCGCCTCCAGGGAGTCGGGGCCGCTCACCACGAGGTCCGCGCGGGAGGGATCGCCGTCCACCTCGACGCACACGCCGACGGAGGCGGCGGCCAGCAGCCACACCGCGCTCTGCCAGTGCGCGGGCAGCAGCAGCGCGAGCCGGTCACCGGGCCCGGCCGCGAGGTCGCCCTGCAACAGGTTCGCGGTCTTGGCCACCCAATTGGCGAAGGTGGCCACGGACAGTTCGACGCGCTCGCCACTCGCGTCGTCGTAGAAGGTCACAAGGGGGCGGCCCGGATCCGTGTCGAGCGCGGATCGCAGCAGGTCGGCGGGGGTGCGGTCGAGAGCGGTCACCCGGCAAGGCTACGCGGCCCGCCGGGCGCGGCGCCGGCCGGCCACCACCCGGCGGGGCGGGCCCCGCGGCGACCGGGCGCGACACGCCGACAACCCTCCGTGGACAGCCTCGTGACGATATGTCCACTATCTGTTTTATGCGCTCTCTTCTGGTCTCCTCGGCAAGCGTCACCTGCGCGGCCGTCCTCGCCCTCCCGCTCGCCGGACCGGCCCTCGCCTCCCCGGCTGGCGCCCCCGCCGCACGCGCCGTCACCCACTACCCGGACCCGCCCGCCGGCCGCCGCACCGACCCCTTCGCCGGGGGGCCGCCCGCCGCTCCCGGGGCGCCCCGCTCCGACAGCGCCGTCCCCGGCTCCACCCAGTCGCTCGCGCTCACCCCGCTCCCCGGCGACCGCTCCACCGGGATCTCCCCCGGCGAGGGCGTCGGGCGCCGCGAGGTGCGCCCCTTCTCGCTCGCCGGAGTCGTGTGGGACGACGCCTCCCGCGAGCTGAACGCGCGCGTCGAACTGCGGACCCGCGACGCCGCCACCGGGACCTGGAGCGGGTGGCGGCGGCTCGACACGCACGACACGGGCCACGCCGCCGACCGGGACAGCGCCGAGTCCCGCTCCCCGGCGCTGCGCGGCTCGACCGCCCCCGTGTGGCTCGGCGCCTCGGACGCCGTCGAGCTGAAGGTCATCCGTGAGAACGCGGACACCCCGCTGCCCGAGGGGCTCCACCTCGAACTGGTCGACCCGGGCGAGGCCCCGCCCGGCCAGGACCCCCGCACCGCCGACCCGGACACCGGCACCGGCGCGGACGGCACGGTGCTCCCGGCGCTCGACAAGGCGGCCACCGAACGCGAGGCCCGCGCCCAGGGCGCGGAGGGCGTCACCTCGGGCCAGGCGCACATCGGCCCCCGTCCGCGCATCGTCACCCGGGCCGGCTGGGGCGCCGACGAGGACCTGCGGGAGCGGGAGTTCAGCTACACGAACACCGTCAAAGCCGCGTTCGTGCACCACACGGCCGAGGGCAACGACTACACCTGCGAGGAGGCCCCCGCCGTCATCCGCGGTATCTACCGCTTCCATGTCGAAAGCAGCGGCTGGCGCGACATTGGCTACAACTTCCTCGTCGACAAATGCGGGAACGTCTACGAGGGCCGGGCCGGCGGGGTGAACAAACCCGTCATGGGCGCCCACACCCTCGGGTTCAACAACGACAGCACCGGGATCGCCGTCCTCGGCACGTTCACCGAGGTGGAGCCCCCCGCCGCCGCCCTCGACGCCGTGGCCGCGCTGACCGCCTGGAAACTCGGCCTGCACGGACGCGACCCCGAGGGCAAGGAGACGCTCGTCTCCGACGGCGGCAATCTGTACGAGAAAGGGGAGAACGTCAGCATGAACGTCATTTCCGGACACCGCGACGGTTTCACCACCGAATGCCCGGGGGAGCGGCTGTACCGGAAACTCGGCACGATCCGCACGAAGGCGGCCGCCCTGCAAGGACGCTGACCACGGGCCGGGGCGCGGACCGCATTCCCGGGGCACCGGCGGGGGCCGCCGGAAAGATCTGCATAAACTGTCCGGCCGAAAGACAGTTCGGCCGGCCCCAGCAGGAAGCAGAGAAGTCATAGTGACTCAGGCAGCGGAAGCGATCCTCCTGGTGGGCGGCAAGGGCACCCGGCTGCGCCCGCTCACGGTGCACACCCCCAAGCCGATGGTCCCCGCCGCGGGCGTTCCCTTCCTCGCCCACCAGCTGGCCCGTGCCCGCGCCGCGGGCGTCGAGCACATCGTGCTCGCCACCTCGTACCTGGCCGAGGTGTTCGAACCGTACTTCGGCGACGGTTCGGCCCTCGGCCTGCGCCTGGACTACGTGACCGAACGCGAACCCCTCGGCACCGGCGGCGCCATCCGCAACGTCGCCGGCCACCTGGAGTCCGCGCCCGGCGACCCGGTCCTCATCTTCAACGGGGACATCCTCACCGGCCTCGACATCGAGGCGCTCGTGACCACCCACGTGGACAGCGGCGCGGACGTCTCCCTGCACCTGAGCCGGGTCGAGGACCCGCGCGCCTTCGGCCTCGTCCCGACCGACGCCCGGGGCAGGGTGCTCGCCTTCCTGGAGAAGCCGCAGACGCCCGAGGAGATCGTCACCGACCAGATCAACGCGGGCGCCTACGTGTTCCGCCGCTCGGTGATCGACTCCATCCCCCAGGGCCGTCCCGTCTCCGTCGAACGCGAGACCTTCCCCGGCCTGCTGGAGTCCGGCGCGCACCTCCAGGGCATGGTCGACTCGACGTACTGGCTCGACCTCGGCACCCCGCAGGCCTTCGTCCGCGGCTCCGCCGACCTCGTCCTCGGCCACGCCCCCTCCCCGGCGGTCCCCGGCCGCTGCGGCGAACACCTCGTCCTGCCCACCGCCCAGGTCGCCCAGGACGCCAAGCTCACCGGCGGCACCGTCGTCGGCGAGGGGGCCGTCATCGGCCAGGGCGCCCGCGTCGAGGGCAGTACGGTCCTGGACGGCGCGGTCGTCGGGGCGGGCGCCGTCGTCCGCGACTCCCTGGTCGGCGCCTCCAGCCGGATCGGGGAGCGCACCGTCCTGGACGGCGCCGTCATCGGGGACGGCGCGATCGTCGGCGCCGACAACGAACTGCGCGGCGGCGTCCGCGTGTGGTGCGGCGCCCGGCTCCCGGACGGATCGGTGCGGTTCTCCTCTGACCAGTGAGCCAGTGAGCCAGTGAGCCAGTGAGGGGGCACGGTCGGTTTCTCCTGGACCAGTGAGGGGCGAGCGCGGTGCGCCGGAGTGGCGACGGGGTGGCCGACGCCGGGCCGGTGACAGGTCCGCGGCGGTCCCGGGCCGGTGAGAGGTGGCCGACGCCGGGCCGGTGAGGCGGCGCGCGCACGGCGCCGCACCCGCCGCGCCCGGACCGTGTGACCTTTCCCCGGCCCCCGGTCCCCGCAGCTCCCCGGCCCCTCCCGGTACGCTCGCCGGGTGGCCGGCCGTTTCCCCTTGCGCACCCCCAGCCCCTCCGGGGGCGGCCCCCGCCTGCCCGGAACACGCACCGGCGGCAGCGGGGACACCACAACCGCCCGCACCCGGAGCTGGACGGCCGCCGCCCCGCTCCACCTCCCGCAGGTGCTCGGCCCGCTGCGCCGGGGTCCCGGCGACCCCACCTTCCGGCTGACCCCCGACGGCGCGGTGTGGCGCGTCAGCCGCACCCCGCTCGGCGCCGGCACGCTGCGCGTGAGCGCCCGTGGGGCCGAGGTCAGCGCGCAGGCGTGGGGCCCCGGCGCCGAATGGCTCCTCGACGGGCTGCCCGCGCTGCTCGGCGCCGAGGACCGGCCCGAGGAGTTCGTCCCCCGCCACCGGCTGATCGCCCACAGCCACCGCCGCGTACCGGACCTGCGCCTGACCCGTACCGGACTGGTCCTGGAGTCGCTGATCCCCTCCGTGCTGGAGCAGAAGATCACCGCCGACGAGGCGTACCGCGCCTGGCGCCGGCTGGTCACCCGCTTCGGTGAACCGGCGCCCGGACCCGCGCCGGAGCGGATGGCCGCGATGCCCGCGCCCCGCACCTGGGCCCTCGTCCCCTCCTGGGAATGGCACAAGGCGGGCGTGGACGACAAGCGCGCCTCGACGATCCTGCGCGCCGTACGCGTCGCCGCCCGTATGGAGGAGGCCGCCCGCATGGCGCCCGCCGAGGCCCGCGCCCGCCTCGAAGTGATCCCCGGCATCGGCCCGTGGACCTCCGCCGAGGTCGTGCAGCGCAGCCACGGCGCCCCCGACGAGATCACGACGGGCGATCTGCACCTGCCCCGCGTCGTCGGCTACGCCCTGGCCGGGGACCGCGAGGCCGACGACGCCAGGATGCTCGACCTGCTCGCCCCCTACGCGGGCCAGCGCCACCGCGCCGCCCGCTACATCCTGCTCACCGGCCACACCCCGCCCCGTCGCGCCCCGAAGATGCCGAGGACGGACATCGGGCTGCTGTGACCCCCGCACGGCCCCGGCTCACCGCACGGTCCCGGCTCACCGCACGGCCCCGGCTCACCGCACGGCGGCCGCACCGAGGCCGGGCCCCCGGTCCCACCGGCCCGCCCCGGGCGCCCGCCGCACGGGCGCCCTCGTACCGCGACGGGTGACCGCTCCCCGCACCCCCGGCCCCGCGCGGGGCCGGGACTCAACGCACCGTCAGGAAGTCCTCCGCCGACCGGGCCGGGCGGGCCGCGGGCTCGGCCGCCGGGTGGCCGATCGCGACCGCGCCCATCGGGTCCCAGTTCTCCGGCAGCTCCAGCACCTCGCGGACGACCTCGCGGCAGAACATCGTCGAGGACACCCACGCCGAGCCCAGCCGCTCCCCGGCGAGCGCGACGAGGAAGTTCTGCACCCCGGCCCCGGCCGCCACCACGAACATCTCGCGCTCCGCGGCGTCCCTGCGCGGATCGCCGTAGTGGTGCGAGCCGTCCATGACCAGACACGGCACCGCGAGATACGGCGCCGCGCGCAGCACGTCCCCGCGCCGCACCCGCTTCGCGACCGACTCCTCGCTCTTGCCGTCCCGGCGCAGGTCCGCGATCCACGCCTCCCGCATCGCGTCCAGCAGCCGCTTCCTGGCCGGCTCCGACTCCAGCAGCACGAAACGCCACGGCGTCGTGTGGTGCGGGGCGGGCGCGGTCACGGCGGCGGCCACGGCACGGCGCACCGCCCCCGGGTCGACCGGCTCCTCGGTGAAGGCGCGCACCGTACGCCGCTGGGTGACCGCCTCGCGCACCGCCTCGGAGGTGCCGAGCCGGAACATGTCGTCGCGCGCCCCGCGCACCAGAGCCCGTGCGCCCGGCTCCTCGCCGTCCGCCGACAGCAGGTGCGGCAGACCGCGTACGACGGCGACCGGGCGGCCCGCCGCCTTGCCCTTCACGAGGTCCCCGGCGGCGGCCAGCTCGTCGGCGCTCGCCACGACCGTCGCGCTCAGCGGATTGCCGTGCGCGTCGGTGCCGCCGCGCAGGTCGTCGAGGACCCGCACCCCGGCCGCGCCGATCGCCACGTCGGTCAGCCCGCTGCGCCAGGGCCGACCGAAGGTGTCGGTGACCACGACCCCGACGTCCACGCCGAGCGCGGCCCGCAGCCCCTCCCGCAGGACCCGCGCCGAGGCGTCGGCGTCCTCGGGCAGCAACAGCACCGTCCCGGCGGGGGTGTTGGAGGCGTCGACCCCGGCGGCGGCCATGACCAGGCCCTGCCGGTTCTCGACGATGCGCAGCGTCCCGCGCCGCGCCACGACCCGTACCGTCTCCGCGTCGATGGCCTCCTCGCGGGAGTCGGCGGCCACGATCCGGCCCTCCGCCTTCGACACGATCTTGGAGGTCACGAGCAGGACGTCCCCGTCGGCGAGTTCCGGGGCGGCCCCGGCGATCAGCTTCGCGAGGTCGTCCCCCGGCCGCACCTCGGGCAGTCCCGGCACGGCCCAGACCCGGTAACCGGCGGAGGGCTCGGCGGACCGGGCGGGCACGGCGGAGGGCTCGGCGCTCATACCCGTACCTCCTCGGCGAGATCGAGGGCCTCGCGGGCCATCCGGGCGGTGGCGTCCAGGTCCGTCATCAGCAGCGGTACGGCCCGGCAGCGGATGCCCTCGGCCTCGATCCGCTCCACCGAGGCCGCGTCCACGGTGTCCACGAGCCACCCGTCGAGCAGCCCGGCCCCGTAGTGCTCGGCGACCGCGGCGGCCGTCGACTCGACGCCGACGGCGGCCAGCACCTTGTCGGCCATCCCGCGCACCGGGGCGTCCCCGACGATGGGGGAGAGCCCGACCACCGGGACCCCGGCCTCCGCGATGGCCTCCCGGACACCGGGCACCGCGAGGATCGTGCCGATCGACACGACCGGGTTGGACGGCGGGAAGAGCACGACGTCCGCCCGCGCGATCGCCTCCAGCACACCGGGCGCCGGCTTCGACTGCTCGGCGCCCACCGGGACCACGGCCAGCGCGGGCACCGAGGCCCGCATCCGCACCCAGTACTCCTGGAAGTGCACGGCCTTGCGCTCCCCGTCCACCTCGACGGCGACATGGGTCTCGACGCGGTCGTCGGACATCGGGATCAGCCGCACCCCGGGCTGCCAGCGCTCGCACAGCGCCTCCGTCACGGCGCTCAGCGGATAGCCCGCGTCCAGCATCTGGGTGCGGACGATGTGCGTCGCGAAGTCCCGGTCGCCGAGCCCGAACCACTCCGGCCCGACCCCGTAGGCGGCCAGTTCCTCCTTGACCCGGAAGCTCTCCTCCGAGCGCCCCCAGCCCTGCTCCTCGTTGATGCCACCGCCCAGCGTGTACATCACGGTGTCGAGGTCCGGGCACACCTTCAGCCCGAACAGATGGATGTCGTCACCGGTGTTGCCGATGACTGTGATGTCCGTGCCCTCCGGTACGGCCCGCTGAAGGCCCCGCAGGAAACGAGCACCGCCGATACCTCCGGCCAGAACAACAATGCGCATGGACGTCAGTCTCTCAGGCGGGCTCCGCCCGCCGCCGGGGGGCGGTCGTCCTGCGGGCGCTCAGCCGAGGCCGGCCGCCGCCGGGGTCGCGCAGCCCGCCGCGGCGTGCAGGGCGCGCATCGGCATCTCGGTGAGCCCCGGGTAGTAGACGTGCAGGCTCACGGCCGGCTCCAGACCCCCGTTGACGACCTCGTGGGCGTACCCCGGGGCGAACACGCGCTGCGCCCCGGCGCCGAGCCGGTGTTCCGTACGCGCCGTGCGCTCGGTCAACTCGCCCGCCAGGACGGTCAGTACGCCACTGGAGGGCCCGTGGTCGTGGGCCCCCGTGCCCTGTCCGGGCAGCCAGGACAGCAGCCACACCTCGTAACCGGGCCCGGTGCGCAGCCGGTGGTACCAGCGGCTGCTCGCGTTGTAGCGGACCAGCGGGGCCCACTGCGCGGGCTCGGCGGCCACGGCGCGGGCGAGACCGGCGAACTCCGCCACGGTCTCGGGGTGCTCGCGCCGGGGGCGGAGCAGGTGCGGGACCTCAAGGAGGTCCCCGGCGATCTGGAGATCGCTGTCGCTGTTCATGGGGGAGTGGTTCCTCGGCGAGTGCGAAGGGCGCGCCCGGGGCGCGCGAAGACACGGGGAAGACTCAGGAGAGGGAGGCTGCGGTGCGGCGGTGCGCGCGGGCCGGTCCCGGACGGGACGGGCGCGGGGCGTCAGCCTTCAGAGACCGCGACCACAACACGTACAGGAGTACGCGCACGCGCCGGTACACGGACCCGTACACCGGGGGCCCGTCCAGAGCGGGCTCGTACAGACGGAGGCGACATCGCTTCGCGTGCGGGCAGCGCCGAGGGCCCTGCGAGAGCAGGTCCGGAAAGTGGCTGAAGACGCGAGCATGCCCACAAGGCAAGCGCCTCACACATGTGATGTCAACTGACGACCGAACCCCGGAACGTGATTCACCCCATTGGGTCGAGCGCACTGCTGAAAGGTTTGTGCAGCGTTTCCACGGGACACATGGGGCAGCAGCCGGTTTATGGAAACGCCGTTGTCAGGTCGTGATGGTTCTGTGATCCGGCTCGCAGTGAAGCTCTCCGGGCAACGGGCTCCGGTGCGGTGACGTCTTCTCAGGTGATGAGGGGCCCCGCATGGCGGAGCCGGAAGTGTGTTGCGGTTTAGACCGATTTGAACACTTTCCGTACCCCCTTGGTTCCGCAGAGTGAATAAGGGGCCCAATAGCAGATCTCGGCTTGACTGCCCCGGATCAGCACACTTGTAATTTCACTCGTGTCGTTTGGTCGCCATCGGTAACGGCGACATCACGGGGACGTAAAGACAGACGAGGGGCGCAGATGACCGAGCTGTTTCAGGAACTGCTGGTCGGCGACGCGATGGATGCCGAGGAGGAGCTGGGCTGGCAGGAGCGCGCGCTGTGCGCCCAGACCGACCCGGAATCGTTCTTCCCCGAAAAGGGTGGATCGACCCGCGAGGCCAAGAAGGTCTGCCTGGCGTGCGAGGTGCGCTCGGAATGCCTGGAGTACGCGCTCGCCAACGACGAGCGGTTCGGGATCTGGGGCGGACTCTCCGAGCGGGAACGCCGCCGCCTCAAGAAGGCCGCGGTCTGAAGCGGTCCGCGGGCCCGATCGCGCACGGCGCGGTCCGCGCGAGGCCCCGCGAGCACCGTCCGCGAGGAGCGGACCGACGCGAGCCGGCCGCCGGTACGCACCGGCTGACGAGCGACCGGCACGGAAGGGCCCGGCCGGCGCGCACGGCGAGTGACCGGCACGGAGCGGTCAGGCCGGTGAACCAGAGGAACAACCGGCGCGGTGCGGACCGGCCGGCGACCAACGGGTCCGGTGCGCGGTGGCCGGTCGACGACCCGTACGCGAGGCGCCCCATATCCGCCCCGTACGCGCGTCGCGCCATATCCGCCCCCGCGCGAGGCGGCCGGTGACCGGCGGCCCGAGCGGGCGCCGCCCGGCAAGCGCTGCGGACGGGAACCGTCCGGCGGGTGCCCTCCGCGGGCGCCGCCCGGTGAACGGCCCGTACGGGAACCGCGACAAGCCTCCGGAGGTCTCGCCTCCCCTCGGCCCGACAGGGCCGTACATAGCCTGATATGACGATCGGTCCGTCGCCCGTGGGTTGTCCACAGGCGGCGGACCGGTGTTCTTCCCAGCCGTTAGTGTGGGGCCCCGTCCGAGACACCACCGCCTCCCCACGAGGCGCACGTGTCCACCGCAGTCCATCGAACCGGGGCCCGTACCTCGATGTCCGTGCACAGCCACTCGGCGGCCCACTACGACGCCGCCACCGCAGGGTCGGCCCCCGCCCGCTGGGCGGCGCTCGATCCGACCCGCCCACCCGAGTTCCCGCGCCATGTCGTCACCGCGGTACTCGTCGCGCACGACGGTGCCCGCTGGCTGCCCGAGGTCCTCGCCGGAGTGCTCGGCCAGGACCGTCCCGTGCAGAACGCGGTCGCCGCCGACACCGGCAGCGCCGACGAGTCCGCGCGGCTGCTCGCCGAGTCCCTGGGCGACACCTGCGTGCTCCACCTCGCGCGCCGCTCCGGCTTCGGTGCCGCCGTCGACGAGGCGCAGCGCGTCGCGGGCGCCCTCACCCCCGAGGAACTGACCTACCTGAAGCGCCCCAGCGGCTGGGACCCGGTCAGCCGCACCTGGCGCGACGAGGCGTACGACCTCCCCGAGCTGCCGCACGGCGAGCCCGTGCAGTGGCTGTGGCTGCTGCACGACGACAGCGCCCCCGAACCGGGCGCCCTCGCCGAACTCCTGCGCGCCGTGGAGAACGAGCACGAACTCGGCCGCGACGACGTCGCGGTCGTCGGCCCCAAACTGCGCGGCTGGTACGACCGCAGACAACTGCTCGAAGTCGGCGTCTCCATCGCCCCCAGCGGCCGCCGCTGGACCGGCCTGGACCGCCGCGAGCAGGACCAGGGCCAGCACGACCACGTACGTCCCGTGCTGTCCGTCTCGACCGCCGGCATGCTCGTGCGCCGCGACGTCTACGAGGAACTCGGCGGCTTCGACCGCGGACTCCCCCTGATGCGGGACGACGTCGACCTGTGCTGGCGCGCCCAGGCCGCCGGGTACCGCGTCCTGGTCGCCCCCGACGCCGTCGTCCGGCACGCGGAGGCCGCCTCCCGCGAACGCCGCACCGTGGACTGCGTCGGCCGCACCGCGACCAGCCCGCACCGCGTCGACAAGGCCGGCGCCGTGCACACCCTGCTCGTCAACTCCCGTACGGCCGCCCTGCCCTGGGTCCTCTTCAGGCTCCTGCTCGGCACCGTGCTGCGCACCCTCGCCTACCTCGTCGGCAAGGTCCCCGGACAGGCCGTCGACGAGATCACGGGCCTGCTGTCCGTCCTGCTGCGCCCCGGGCGTGTCCTGAAAGCCCGCAAGGACCGGGGCGTGAGCCAGGTCGATCCCGCCGAACTGCGCCCGCTCTTCCCGCCGCCCGGAGCGACCCTGCGGCTGCTGGCCGAGCAGGTCGCGAGCAGCGTCGCGGGCCGCAGCGCCGCCGAGGACACCTCGGGCGGCCGGCACGGCGTCGTCGAGTCCGGCCCCGGCGGGGACGAGGGCGACTACCTGGAGATCGAGCAGTTCGCGCGGCTCAAACGCCTCGCCCGCAGACCGGGACCGGTGCTGTTCGCGGTCCTCCTCGTGTTCTCCCTCGTCGCCTGCCGCGACCTCGTCGGCGGCGGCACGCTCATGGGCGGCGCCCTGCTGCCCGCCCCCTCCGACGCCTCCGCGCTGTGGTCCTCGTACCTGGACAGCTGGCACACCGTCGGCACCGGCAGCACCGACACCGCCCCGCCCTACCTCGCGATCGTGGCGACCCTCGCCACCGTGCTGCTCGGCTCGACCTCGCTCGCCGTGACCCTGCTGCTGGTGTGCTCGGTGCCGCTGGCCGGCTGCACCGCCTACTTCGCGACCCGGCCCCTGATCGAGTCCCGGCTGCTGCGCGCCTGGGCCGCCATCGCCTACGCCTTCCTGCCCGCCGCGACCGGCGCCCTCGCCTCCGGGCGGATCGGCACCGCCGTCCTCGCCGTCGTCCTGCCGCTGCTGGCCCGCGCCGCGATCTCCGCGAGCGGCCTGACCGGCCGGCGCGGGACCTGGCGCGCGACCTGGGCGCTCACCCTGCTGCTCACGCTGACCATGGCGTTCACGCCCGTGGTCTGGCCGCTCGCCCTCGTCCTCGGCATCGCCGTGCTCGTCGTGCGCCGCGCCGAACCGCGCGCCTACGGGCTGCGGCTGCTCGCCGTCCTCGGCACCCCGATGCTCGTGCTCGCCCCGTGGTCCTTCACGCTGGCGCCCACCGGCTTCCTGCACGAGGCCGGCTTCGACGACGTGAGCGGCACCGCGAGCGCGAGCGACCTGCTCGGCATGAGTCCGGGCGGCCCCGGCACCCTCAGCGGCCTGCTGTTCCTCGGCATCGTGCTCAGCGCGCTCGCCGCCCTCCTGCGCAGCGAGCGCCGCACCGCCGTCCTCACCGCCTGGTCGGTCGCCCTCGTGGCCCTCCTGTTCGCGGTCCTCAGCAACCACTCCGGCTGGGCCGGGCCCGCGACCCTCGTCGAGGGCGCCGCCCTGCTCGGCGCCGCGCTCATCGGCGCGCAGGGCGCCCGCTTCCGGGTCGCCGAGCAGAGCTTCGGCTGGCGCCAGCCGCTCGCCGCGCTCATCGGCCTCGCCGCCGCCCTCGCCCCCGTCGTGGCCGCCGCCGGCTGGATGATCTCCGGCGCCGACGGCCCCCTGGAGCGCCGCAGCCCCGTCCAGGTCCCCGCCTTCGTCGCCGCCGAGAGCGGCACCGAGGACCAGCCGCGCACCCTCGTCCTGGCCGGGGACAGCGCGAGCGAGGTCGCCTACACCCTCGTACGCGGCTCCGGCAGCCGGCTCGGTGACGCCGAACTGCTGGACGCGGCGGGGACCAACAGCCGCCTCGGCAAGGTCGTCGGACGGCTCGTCGCCGGCTCCGGAGCGGTCCAGGCCGACGAACTCGGCGGCTTCGCCGTGCGCTACGTCCTGGTGCGCGACGGCTCCTCCCGCGAGATGAGCCGGGTCCTGGACGCGACGCCCGGACTGACCCGGCTCAGCCGTCAGGACGGCAGCGCCCTGTGGCGCGTGGACCGTCAGGTGGCCCGCGCGACCCTCGTCCAGAAGTCCCGGGCCCCGCAGCCCGTGCCCGCGGGCCCCGTCGAACTGCACACCCGGGTCCCCGCGGGCGGCGAGGGCCGCGTCCTGCGCCTGGCCGACGTCGCGGGACCGGACTGGCAGGCCACCCTCGACGGGCGCCCGCTCACCCCCGTCACCCTCGACGGCTGGGCCCAGGGCTTCCGGCTGCCCGCGGGCGGCGGCCACCTCGACGTCGTCCACGACACGCCCTTCACCCACACCCTGTGGGTGTGGAGCCAGGGCTTCCTCGGACTCGTCCTGCTCGTCCTCGCCCTCCCCGGCCGCCGCAAGCACGTCGACGACGACCTGCCCGAGGAGCCCGTCGCCCTCCCCGCCCAGGCCGTCTCCGGAGAGGGCCGCCGGGCCCGCCGGCTGCGCGCCCAGGCCGACGCCGAGGCCGAACGGGACGGCACCGCGCCCACCGGGGCCGAGGAGGAGCCCGGCGCACCGGAGACCGTGTACGCCGCGCAGGGCGCGCGCCAGTCCGGCTCCACCGGCTACGACGCGCCCTACGGACAGCCCCACCAGGCCGACCCGTACGCGTCGAGCGGCACCTACGACCCCTACGGCTACCCGGGACCGGGCCAGGACCGGGAAGGGACGCACCCCGGCTACGACACCGACGCCGCCACGGGCACCCTGCCGCCCTACCCGCAGGGCGACCCGCAGCCGTACGACACCGGCGGCCGGCCGGCCTACGACCCGGCGCCCTACGACACCGGGGCACAGCCGCCCTACGAGCAGCCCTACGACACCGGTGGCCTGCCGCCCCACGACCCGGGCGCGCAGCCGTACGACCCCGGCGCGCGGCCGCCGTACGACCCGGCCGACCCGCCGCGCCACGGCCACGGCTACGGCGAACAGGGCGAGCAGCACCGTGACGGGAGCAACCAGTGAACCGCAGCACCCTGTCCCTCATCGCGGCGACCGCGGCGCTCGCCGCCCTCACCGGCGTCGCCGCCGCCACCTCGCCCGACGACGGGCGGGCCACCGCCCCGCAGGCCGCGCAGACCCTGCCCGTCGAGCGGTCCAGCCTGCTGTGCCCCTCGCCTTCGGACTCCGACCTCGCGCAGACCGCCTACAGCGCGTTCACGCCGCGCGGCGCGGGCGCGGCGGCCGGCGGCAGCGCCGCGCTGCGTCCCTCGCCGACCGAGCTGAAGGACGGCAAGAACGCGGAGGAGACGGTCAGGACCGGGAAGCCGGTGCTCACCGCGAAGGAGGCGGGCAAGCCCGTCGACAGCAAGAACGTCTCGGGCTCCAAGGAACCCTCCCTCGTGGGCCTCGCGACCGGGGCGCTCGCCCCCGGCTGGACCGTCCAGCAGACCACGACGATCGACGCCGGGGCCGACCGCTCCCTGCGCGGGCTGAGCTGCGGCGCCCCCGACACCGACTTCTGGCTCCCGGGCGTGAGCACCGCGAAGGACCGCTCCGACTACGTCCACCTCACCAACCCCGACGACTCCGCCACCGTCGTGGACATCGAGCTGTACGGGACGAGGGGCGCCGTGAAGTCGGAGGTCGGCGAGGCCATCCAGGTCCCGCCGCTGTCCACGGTCCCGGTGCTGCTGTCCACGCTCACCGACGACCCCGAGGACGACCTGACCGCGCACGTCACCGCGCGCAGCGGCCGCGTCTCGGCCGCCGCCCTCGTCTCCCAGTCCTCGGCGGGCTCGGACTGGCTGCCCCCGGCCGCCGACCCGGCCCCCCGGCTGGTCCTGCCGGGCATCCCCGCCGACGCCACCGACGTCCGGCTCGTCGCCTTCGCCCCCGGCACCGACGACGCCGACCTGAAGATCCAGCTCGCCGGCAAGTCCAGCACCATCACCCCGGCCGGCCACGAGGTCCTGCACGTCAAGTCCGGGATGACGGCCTCCGCCGACCTCGGGGCGGTCACCCGGGGCGAGGCCGGTTCCCTCGTGCTCTCGCCGAGCGGGGCGGACGGCCCGACCCCCGTCGTCGCGGCACTGCGGGTGACCCGCGGCAAGGGCGCGAACCGGGAGACCGCCTTCATCCCGGCCACCGCCCCCGTCGGCGCGCGCGCCACCGTCGCGGGCAACCGGGCCGAGCACGTGAAACTGACCCTCGCCGCCCCCACGGCCGCCGCGAAGGTCAAGGTCACGGCCTCGGCGGGCAGCAAGGGCGGTACGGCGGCGAGCAGGACGTACAGCCTGCGCAAGGGCACCTCCCAGACCGTCGAACCACCCGCCCCCGGCGGCGCCGACGGCACCTACGCGCTCACCCTCGAACCCGAGGGCGGCACGGGAGCGGCGCTCTATGCGGCCCGCGAACTCGACGCCACCTCGGACGACGCCGAGGGGGTCCCGCTGTTCACCGTGCAGCCCCTGGCCAACGACCGGGGCACCGTCCGGGTGCCGAGGACGCGGCAGGACCTGCGGGTGCTGGAGCGCTGACACGGGGACCGGACGGCGGACCCGGACCCGGCGGGGGAACCCGACGGGGGAGGGGCCCCTCCGGGTCGTAGGGGCGGCCCACCCGGGCGAAGGAGCGGCCCACCCGGTCGGAGGGGCCGCTCCTCACTCCTCCCCGTACCGCGGGTCGACCGACTCCGGCGCGAGCCCCAGCAGGTCCGCGACCTGCTCGACGACGACCTCGTGGACCAGCAGCGCCCGCTCGTCCCGGGTCTTGCTGCGGATCTCGACCGGGCGGCGGTAGACGACCACGACGGAGGGCCGGCCCTCGCGCCCGGTGACCGTCGTCCCCAGCGGCACCGTCTCGTCCTGCCAGCTCTCGCCCCGGCCCTCCTCGCCCGGCACGTCGAGCACCAGGAACTCGACGTCGCTGAGCTGCGGCCAGCGCCGCTCCAGCCGCTCCACCGAGTCCTGCACGAGGTCGGAGAACAGGTCGGACCTGCTCATCGAGAGCGGTACCTGCGGAGGGGCGACAGGACCGCGCATCCCGCGCCCGTGGCGGTCGCGGCGGCGCGGTCCCGGGGCTGCGGGCGGGGTCGGTGCGGAGCTGTCCATCACCTGCGAAGCCTAGGCCGTCTCCGGCCGTTCCGCCCACGCCCTACGGGTACCGCGACAGCGACCCGGCGCACCGCCAGGACCTCGCGGGCCCTTCCGCGGCCGCCCCGGGCGCCCCGAGGTGAAAGGGGGGAGGAACCAGGGCATGACCTTCATCGACGTCGCGCTCCAGGGCCAGGCCGCCCTCGACGGTTTCGAGGCGTGCGGCGCCGAACGGCTCGGCGGCGGAGGATCTCGGAGCGTTCCACGACCCCCCGGGGCCGCTCCGGCCCGAGTACGCGCTCTGGGCGACGGACCACGACCACCGGGGAGACCGCTCCCCAGTCCCCGGCCCACCAGCCGCGGAGGCGGCAGATCTCCCCAGCCCCGGCCCGGTCCAGCGCACCGCCCCCGTGTTCCGGGGCGGGCGCCTCCCGGTGCTCCGCAAGCAGGACCCGGGCCGCCGTCGGCCGGGGGCCCGGACCTCCTCCGGCCCCGCGACCACCGCGGGCCCCCGCGCCCCTCGACACATGCGGAACACCTATGCGGTCAGGGTATTCGGCGTCGCTTTCCGGACACCCCGCGCGACCCGCCGGGGCGGTCGCTCTGCGCGCCGGGACCACGACGCACCGTACGATCCGCCCCGCCCGCTCCCCGCGTTCATACTTTTTGCTCCGATTGGCCTCCGGCTTCTCCCCGGAGGCGCGAGCGCGCGGAGCCCGCCGGAGCCGCCCACCGCTCCCGTTCCGCGCCGACCTGATGATCGGTTTTCGGCCACGACACGGTGCGGCCACCGGGGAGGGAGTCGTCGCGGCCCGTTCAAGAGTGCGGTACCGTCCAGGATCGTGAGCCCTGTACGTCGTTGTTCTCGCACCGCGTGCGGCCGCCCTGCCGTCGCCACACTGACGTACGTCTACGCCGATTCGACCGCGGTCCTGGGCCCCCTCGCGACTTACGCCGAGCCCCACTGCTACGACCTGTGCGCCGAGCACTCCGAGCGGCTGACCGCCCCGCGCGGCTGGGAGGTCGTCCGGCTCGCCGACGCCTCGGCCCCGCCCCGCCCCAGCGGCGACGACCTCGAAGCCCTCGCCAACGCCGTACGCGAGGCCGCCCGCCCCCAGGAACGCCGCCCCGACCCGGCGACGAACCGCGCCGTCGACCCGATGGAGGTGGCCCGCCGAGGCCACCTGCGCGTCCTGCGCTCCCCGGACTCCTGAGCGCGCCCCGGCCCGCTCCCCTGACGCCTGCTCACGCCGGGCCCCGGCGGCCCGCCCGGACCGGGCCCGCCGACCCGTACCGGTAGGTTGTGCGCAGCGTCCGGAGCACCACATCGCCCCGGATCGCTCCAGAACGTTCGGACTGTCCCTGGAGGGCTGGGCTGTGGCCGATCTGTCGCAGATCGTGAAGGCGTACGACGTGCGCGGAGTCGTTCCCGACCAGTGGGACGAGGGGCTCGCCGAACTCTTCGGCGCCGCCTTCGTCCGCGTGACCGGCGCCGGCGCGATCGTCGTGGGCCACGACATGCGGGCCTCCTCGCCGGGCCTGGCCCGCGCCTTCGGCCGGGGCGCCCTCGCGCAGGGCGCGGACGTCACCGGGATCGGCCTGTGCTCGACCGACCAGCTGTACTACGCCTCGGGCTCCCTCGGTCTGCCCGGCGCGATGTTCACCGCCTCGCACAACCCGGCCCGCTACAACGGCATCAAGCTGTGCCGCGCGGGCGCCGCCCCCGTCGGGCAGGAGACCGGTCTCGCCGAGATCCGCGCGCTCGTCGAGGAGTGGACGGAGACCGGCGCCCCCGCCCCGGCCGCCACCCCCGGCACCCTCGCCCACCGCGACACCCTCCAGGACTACGCGGACCACCTGCGCACGCTCGTGGACCTGAGGGGCTCGCGTCCGCTCAAGGTCGTGGTGGACGCGGGCAACGGCATGGGCGGCCACACCGTGCCCACCGTGTTCGCGGGCCTCCCGCTCGACCTCGTCCCGATGTACTTCGAGCTCGACGGCGACTTCCCGAACCACGAGGCCAACCCGCTGGACCCGGCCAACATCGTGGACCTCCAGGCCCGCGTGCGCGCCGAGGGCGCCGACCTCGGGCTCGCCTTCGACGGCGACGCCGACCGCTGCTTCGTCGTGGACGAGCGGGGCGAACCGGTCTCCCCCTCCGCGATCGCCGCCCTCGTCGCCTCCCGCGAACTCGCCCGCAACGGCGGCAGCGGCACCGTCATCCACAACCTCATCACCTCCTGGTCGGTGCCCGAGGTCGTCCGCGAAAGCGGCGGCACCCCCGTGCGCACCCGCGTCGGCCACTCCTTCATCAAGGCCGAGATGGCCCGCACCGGGGCGATCTTCGGCGGCGAGCACTCCGCGCACTACTACTTCCGCGACTTCTGGAACGCCGACACCGGCATGCTCGCCGCCCTGCACGTCCTCGCCGCCCTCGGCGAACAGCCCGCCCCGCTCTCCGCGCTCGTCGCCCAGTACGACCGCTACGCCGCCTCCGGGGAGATCAACTCCACCGTTGAGGACCAGCGGGCGGCCACCGAACGGGTCCGCGAGGCGTTCACCGCCGAGGACGTCACCGCCGACACCCTCGACGGCCTCACCCTCACCGCCCCCGACTGGTGGTTCAACCTCCGCCCCTCCAACACCGAACCGCTCCTGCGGCTCAACGTCGAGGCCCGCGACGAACCCACCATGGCGAAGATCCGCGACGAGGTCCTCGCCCTCGTCCGCGACCGCCGGGGCTGATCCCCGCCCACCGCGCGGCGGTACGCTGAGCGAACCGGCCGCCCGCCGTGGGCAGCCCGCACCCGCCGCACGCCCAGCGGTTCCGTACGCGCCCGCGTACCGCGAACCCGTGAGCGCCCGGGGACGGGAGTCCCGTACGCGAGAGCGCACGCGCTCCCCGTACGCGACCGCAGCCCACGGCCCACGCCACCCCGTACGCCCCACCGGTACGGTCACGCCCGCAGTGGCCGCACCACGGCGCCCCGCCCGCCCGGTGGGCCGCCGACGCCACCCGAAGGGAACGACACACCATGCCGCTCGAAGCCGGCCTCCTCGACATCCTCGCCTGCCCCGCCTGCCACGCCCCGCTCCAGGAGCGCGCCACGGACGACACCGAGGAACTGGTCTGCACCGGCACCGACTGCGGCCTCGTCTACCCCGTGCGCGACGGCATCCCCGTCCTCCTCGTCGACGAGGCCAAGAAGCCGGAGTGACCTCCCGGCGGGCGCGGCCCGCCCCGCCCCGGCCCCAGGAACCCCACGGGCCGGGCGGGACGTTCCCCAGGGGGAGGACGCACCCCGCGTCGACGCGTCGCCGAACCCCTCACGGACGACTGACGGACGACTGACGGACGAGGCACGGACCGGAGACCGACCATGCTCGACGAATCGCTGCTGGACGACCCCGAGGCCCTGAACCGGGCGGACCGGCCCGGACTGCTGCGCGCCGCGGCCGAGAGCGGTGCTCTCCTGCGCACCGCCCTGCGCAACACGGCCGAGGCGGGACTGCTCGACCTCAAACCCGAGGGGCGCCCCCGCGCGATCCTCGTCGCCACGGCGGGCGCGACCGCCGCGTCCTGCGCCGACGTCCTCGCGACGCTCGCCGGGCCCGTCTGCCCGGTCGTCCGGCTCGCCCCCACCGGGGTGGCCGCCGACCCGGGGGCCCTGCGCTGGACCCTGCCCGGCTGGGCCGGCCCCGTGGACCTCCTCCTGATCGCCACCCCGCACGGCTCGGAACCCGGCCTCGGCGTCCTCGCCGAGCAGGCGTACCGCAGGGGCTGCACCGTCGTGGCCGTCACGCCCCGCCGCAGCCCGCTCACCGAGGTCGTCGACGGCTCCCGCGGGCTCGCCGTCCCGCTGGCCACCACCTCCAGGAACCGGCCGCCGTACGGCGACGGGAACCCGACGGACACCCCGGCCCGCCCGGACGGCGCGGACGACCGGGAACCGGTCGCCGGCGACTCGCTGTGGCCCACGCTCGTCCCCTTCCTCAGCCTGCTCGACCGCACCGGTCTCTACGCGGCGGCCGAGGAGACCCTGCTCGCCCTGGCCGACCGGCTCGACGCCACCGCGGAACGCTGCGGTCCCGTCGTACCCATCGCCTCCAACCCCGCCAAGTCCCTCGCCCTGGAACTCGACGAGTCCCTGCCCCTGCTGTGGACCGAGGGCACGACCGCGGCCCCCGCCGCCCGCCGCTTCGCCGCCCTCCTGGCCGGCCGCGCCGGCCGCCCCTCCCTCGCGGCGGAACTCCCCGAGGCCCTGGACGACCACGCCGCCCTCCTCTCCCGCGCCCGCTCCGAAGAGGGCGGACAAGCCGACCTGGACGACTTCTTCCGCGACCGCGTCGAGGCAGCCGCCGTCCTCCAGCCCCGCGTCGTCCTCCTGCGCACCCGTCCCACCGACGGACTCACCGCGACCCCCGCCGCCCGCGAACTGGCCCGCGCCCACCACACCCCCGTCACCGACCTCCAGCCCCCCGAGGGCGGCGAACTGGAGAGCCTCGGCGAACTGCTCGCCCTCACCGAGTTCACGACGGCCTACCTGGCGACCCGCGCGCGAACCGACTGAGGCCCCCCGCGCGGCCCGCCCACCCCGGGACGCGAGCGGGCGGACTGTGAGCGGCGGGCGCCGCGCGGGACGGCCCCTTCCGGCCACCGCGCCGCGCCCCGGCCCGCGCCGCCCCGCACCCTCCGCGCCGCTTCCGCCGTGGGCCCGTACGGCGACCGCGGCACGACCCCGGCACACCCCCCCCGCACGATCCAGCCGACCCGGCGTCACCGTCACCCCGAGCGAGAGAGACCCCCCATGGACCGCCTCAGCAACACCGTCCGCCCCTACGCCTGGGGCTCCCTCACCGCGATCCCCGAACTCCTCGGGGTCGAGCCAACCGGCGAACCGCAGGCCGAGATGTGGCTCGGCGCCCACCCCGGCGCCCCCTCCCACCTCGACCGGGGCCGGGGGCCCGAGCCGCTGTCCGCGGTCATCGACGCCGCACCCGAGCGGGAACTCGGCCCCGCCGCCGTCGAGAAGTTCGGCCCCCGCCTTCCCTTCCTCCTCAAGATCCTCGCGGCCGGCGCACCGCTCTCCCTCCAGGTCCACCCCGACCTGGAACAGGCCGAGGAGGGGTACGCCGACGAGGAGCGCCGCGGGGTCCCCCTCGACGCCCCGCACCGCAACTACAAGGACGCCAACCACAAGCCCGAACTCATCTGCGCGCTCACCCCGTTCGACGGCCTGTGCGGCTTCCGTCCCCCGCACGAAAGCGCCGCTCTCCTCGACGCCCTCGACGTGGGGTCCCTCAAGCCCTACGTCGACCTCCTGCGCGCCCGCCCCGAGGAAGCCGCCCTGCGCGAGGTGCTGACCGCGATCCTCACCGCGGCGCCCGCCGAGATCGCCGCGACCGTCGACGCCGCGGCCGCCGCCTGCGAACGCCTCGGCGGCGACCACGCCCCGTACGCCGCGATCGCCCGCGACTACCCCGGCGACCCCGGCGTCCTCGCCGCGATGCTCCTCAACTTCGTCACGCTCCAGCCCGGCCAGGCCCTGTTCCTCGGCGCGGGCGTCCCGCACGCCTACCTGCACGGCCTCGGCGTCGAGATCATGGCCAACTCCGACAACGTCCTGCGCTGCGGGCTCACCCCGAAACACATCGACGTCCCCGAGCTCCTGCGCGTCGTCCGCTTCGAGTCCGGCGACCCCGGAGTCCTGCGCCCCGAGGCCGGCACGGACGGCGAGGAGGTCTACGCGACCCCCATCGACGAGTTCCGGCTCTCCCGCTATGTCCTCGCCGCCGACGCGAGCCCCCGCCCGCAGCTCACGGCCGACACCCCGCAGATCCTCCTGTGCACCGCCGGCACCGTCACGGCGGGCGAACTCACCCTGCGCCCCGGGCAGTCCGTCTTCGTCCCCGCGCACGAGAAGACGGAGATCTCCGGGACCGGCACCCTCTTCCGCGCGACCGTCGTCGCCTGACCACCCGCCGAAGCCGCCGGGACCCACGGGTGCAGACGCCCCGAGCCGGGGCACAGAGCGGTACGAAGGAGAACACCGCCCCGCCCCGGCAGCCCCTGCTGCGACAATGACCCCTCCCGCCCGCGCGGACGCGGCACTACAAGCAGCGCGGGCAGAGGCAGTACAGGCAGTACGGGCACCGCCCGGCACCGGCAGCACAGGCAGCACAGGCACGAGCGGTCACGGCGGCGGCGACGTGGCGAACCGACGAAGGGAAGACGGAACCAGATGAGTGCGTCAGGCGGCACCAGGGCGATCGTGGCGGCACTCTCCGCCAACCTCGCCATCGCGGCGGCCAAGTTCGTGGCATTCGCCTTCAGTGGCTCGTCCTCGATGCTCGCGGAGGGCGTCCACTCCCTGGCCGACTCCGGCAACCAGGCCCTGCTCCTGGTCGGCGGCAAGAAGGCCAAGCGCGAGGCCACCCCGCAACACCCCTTCGGCTACGGCCGCGAACGCTTCATCTACGCCTTCCTCGTCTCCATCGTCCTGTTCTCCGTCGGTGGCATGTTCGCCATCTACGAGGGCTACGAGAAGATCAAGCACCCCCACGAGCTGGAGCACTGGTACTGGCCCGTCGGCGTCCTCGTCTTCGCGATCCTCGCCGAGGGCTTCTCCTTCCGCACCGCGGTCAAGGAGTCCAACGAGACCCGCGGCCACCTCTCCTGGGCCGAGTTCATCCGCCGCGCCAAGGCCCCCGAACTGCCCGTCGTCCTCCTGGAGGACTTCGGTGCCCTCATCGGCCTCGTCCTCGCGCTCGGCGGCGTCGGCCTCGCCCTCGCCACCGGGAACGGCGTGTGGGACGGCATCGGCACCCTGTGCATCGGCGTCCTGCTCATCCTGATCGCCCTCGTCCTGGCCGCCGAGACCAAGTCCCTGCTGCTGGGCGAGTCCGCCAACCCGGAGGCCCTCGGCAAGATCGAGACGGCCCTCGTGGACGGCGAACAGGTCACCCGCGTCATCCACATGCGCACCCTCCACCTCGGCCCCGAGGAACTCCTCGTCGCCGCCAAGATCGGCGTGCGCCCCAGCTCCACCGCCGCCCAGATCACCGAGGCCATCGACGCCGCCGAGTCCCGCATCCGCACGGCCGTCCCGATCGCCCGCGTGATCTACCTCGAACCCGACATCTACACCACGGCCGAGGCCGAGGCCGGCCCCAACCCGCAGGCCACCCCGGGCGGCCCGGGTCCCGACCAGCCCGAGCACTGACCCCACCGCGGCAGGCCCCGGCCCCGTCCGCCCCGGTGACGGGAACCGGGGCCCGCCCGTGACCGCCGCCCCTCCCTCCCCGGACCGGCACTGGTAGCCTCGACCAGAGCCAGACGTCGCTGCTGATGGCGGTCGGGCGGCCCGGTACGCCGGACCGGCCGAGGGAGAGAGGGCCTCCGACGGACTGCGCTGCGAGCGGCGGGACCCGTGTGTCCACCGCCCGGCCCGCCCCGCCCGTCCCGAGGGACCCGGCGCCGGCCGTCGGCGGCGCGCACCCGCGCCCCCACCGCACGCGGAGCCATCCGTACACCTCGACTCCCACCCCGAGGAGCAGCTCGCATGACGTCCGTAGAGACCACGCAGGACTTCAAGGTCGCCGACCTGTCGCTGGCCGAGTTCGGCCGCAAGGAGATCTCCCTCGCCGAGCACGAGATGCCCGGCCTGATGGCGCTGCGCAAGGAGTACGCCGACGCCCAGCCGCTCGCCGGCGCCCGCGTCACCGGCTCCCTGCACATGACGGTGCAGACCGCCGTCCTCATCGAGACCCTGGTGGCCCTCGGCGCCCGGGTCCGCTGGGCCTCCTGCAACATCTTCTCCACCCAGGACCACGCCGCCGCCGCGATCGCCGTCGGCCCGGACGGCACCCCGGACGACCCGCGGGGCGTCCCGGTCTTCGCCTGGAAGGGCGAGTCCCTGGAGGAGTACTGGTGGTGCACGGAGCAGGCGCTGACCTGGCCGGACGCCCCGACCGGCGGCCCGAACATGATCCTGGACGACGGCGGTGACGCCACCCTCCTCGTCCACAACGGCGTCCAGTACGAGAAGGACGGCAAGGCCCCCGACCCGTCCACCGCCGAGAACGACGAGCACCGCGTCATCCTCGAACTGCTCAACCGCACCATCTCCGAGGGCTCCCAGAAGTGGACGAAGCTGGCCTCCGAGATCCGCGGCGTGACCGAGGAGACCACGACCGGCGTCCACCGCCTGTACGAGATGCAGCGCGAGGGCACCCTCCTGTTCCCGGCGATCAACGTGAACGACGCCGTGACCAAGTCGAAGTTCGACAACAAGTACGGCTGCCGCCACTCCCTGGTCGACGGCATCAACCGCGCCACCGACGTCCTCATCGGCGGCAAGACCGCCGTGGTCTGCGGCTACGGCGACGTCGGCAAGGGCTGCGCCGAGTCGCTGCGCGGCCAGGGCGCCCGCGTCGTCATCACCGAGATCGACCCCATCTGCGCCCTCCAGGCCGCGATGGACGGCTATCAGGTGACGACGCTGGACGAGGTGATCGGCCAGGCCGACATCTTCGTCACCACGACCGGCAACAAGGACATCATCATGGCCGCCGACATGGCCAAGATGAAGCACCAGGCCATCGTCGGGAACATCGGGCACTTCGACAACGAGATCGACATGGCCGGCCTCGCGAAGATCCCGGGCATCGTCAAGGACGAGGTCAAGCCCCAGGTGCACACCTGGACCTTCCCCGACGGCAAGAAGATCATCGTGCTGTCGGAGGGCCGCCTCCTCAACCTGGGCAACGCGACCGGCCACCCGTCCTTCGTGATGTCCAACAGCTTCGCCGACCAGACGATCGCCCAGATCGAGCTGTTCACGAAGCCCGAGGAGTACCCGACCGACGTGTACGTCCTGCCCAAGCACCTGGACGAGAAGGTCGCCCGGCTCCACCTCGACGCCCTCGGCGTCAAGCTGACGACCCTCCGCCCCGAGCAGGCCGCGTACATCGGCGTCGAGGTCGAGGGCCCGTACAAGCCGGACCACTACCGCTACTGAGCCACCGGACGGGTCCGGAAGGCACGCCCCACCGGACCCGTCCCCGCCCAGGCGGACAAGCGACGCGTGCCGCCGGGCGGGGCCGGCCGCGGGCGGCGGCCGGATGCCACGGCGACGGCCCGGACCGCGCCGGGCCGGCCCACACCGGCCCGGCCCGGCGCCAGAGCTTCCGGCTGGTACCCGGCCCGGTCCCGGCCGGCTGTCCTCTCCCCTGTGGAGGACAGCCGGCCGGACCCCGGACCCGCACCGGACCCGCCAGGCAGGTCACGAGCGCCCGCCCGGCACCGGCGTACAGCCGCCCGGCGCCCCGACGACACCCTTCCCACGCCCGGTACATCCCGTACGCGCGCGTACGTTCCTCACGCTCCCCAGGACACAGCCCGATGCCCCGAGGCCGCTATTCGCTGCACGATCCGCATGACGGCTCCCTCCTCGCCGAAGAACACTTCCAGTGCGCGCCGGGCCCCTCGGGCTGGCGCTACGTGTCCCAGCTGACGTCCCCCGACGGCAACCCGTCCGGCTCGGTCGATCTCGCCCTCGACGAACTGGGCCGCCCCGTGCGACTGGAACTGCGGGCCTCCCACTGGCAGGTCCGCGGCGCCGCCCTCGAAGGCGTCACCTGGGTCAGGTCGGACCCCGCCGGAGTGCACGCCACCGAAGGCAACACGGCCGCCCATGCCTTCAGCGGAACCTCCCCCGCCTTTCTCGTCGCCCTCACACGACTCCTGCGCCTCACCCCCGATTCCCCCGCCACACGCGTACGCCTGGTCACCTTCACCGCACCGGTGCTCGCCCCCAGGACGGCCGACCAGTCCTGGGCACTGCTGAGAAGCGAAGCACACGCCACTGACAACGGCCCGCTGATCGTGGACGAGTACCAGATCACAGAGCTGGACACCGGGGACAGGCACTCCGTCCACCTGGCCGGCGACGTGGTCCTCTCCGCCCCCGGCGTGGAACTCCAGGACCTGGAGACACCGCCGTCCGTCTTCCCCTGAGCCGGGGAAACCGGCCGGGCGGCGCGAGCCCGCTCAGACAGGCGGCACGAACCCCGTCCGCCGCGTGGACTCCCGGGGCACGTCGTCCACTTGAGGCTCCGTGAACGGCGCGGCGGGAGCGACCGGGGCGGCCACGGCACCGCCCTCGTCCACCCGCGCGGGCCCGGTGTCCACCGGGGGAGCGAGGGGAGCCTCCCCGAAAGCCCGCCGCGCGTCCCGCACCTGCCGCTCCCGCACGAGAGCCATGAGGAACTGGGCGGCGGGCGCCCCCGGCGGCACGGAGGCCCCCGTCAGGGTCAGCAGCTCGGAGGCCAGTCGTACGGCCATCGCCTCACCGATCTCCGGGTCCAGCTGGTGCATGCGCGTCAGGTACTGCCGCACCGCGAGCCACAGCGACTCGGGGACGGCCGACAGGTCGAGCCGGGCGAACACCCCCTCCCACTGCGGATGCGCGGCCGGGACGGCGCCCGCGCGCCCGCCCGGAACCCGCTCCCGTACGACGAGGGTGCCCGCGAGCACGTCACCGACCCGCCGCCCCCGCTCCGAGACCAGCGAGGCCACGAAGGCGATGAGCCCCGAGGTGCCCGTGATCTCGATGGCCCCGACCGCCCCGCGGACCAGCGCGTGCCGGAACCTGATCGGACCGCCGTCGTCCCGCACCACGCGCAGACCGAAGACCAGCTTGCCGAGGGATCGCCCCCGGCTGAGCGTCTCCACCGCTATCGGGCCACCGATCAGGACGAGCACCACCAGGGCCACCGCGAGCGCGGCCTGCGCGGCGCCGTCGAGCGAGGAGGTGGACATGACCAGCGTGACAGCCAGGACGAGGAAGACCGCCCACGTCACGAACAGGTCGATGCACACGGCCACCGCGCGGCTCGGCAGTTTCGCCGCCCGCAGCTCCAGCGCGACCGCCTCGCCCGTCACCAGCCCACTCATCCCAGCCGCCTTTCCCCGCCGCGTGTCCCCACCGCGGGCCAGTCTGCCAAGCTGATCCTCCTGACGGGGCGCCCGCACCTGACGCGGTGCCCCCGCGCCGGCGCACCATCGGCGTACGGACACCGCGTAACGGCGCAGAAGCCGCGGCCGGGAGAGGGAGCAACGGACTCATGGACCTCGACGTCTTCGTCTCGGCGCACGCCCCCGAGTGGGACCGCCTCGCCCAGCTGCTCGCCCGCCGCAGGCGCACGGGCGCGGAGGTGGACGAACTCGTCACCCTCTACCAGCGCACCGCCACCCACCTCTCCGTACTGCGTTCCTCGGCACCGGACCCCCAGCTCGTCGGCCGCCTCACCCAGCTCGTCGCGCGCGCCCGCAGCGTGGTGACCGGCACCAGGCGGGCGGCCTGGAGCGATGTCCTAAGTTTCCTGACCGAGGGTTTCCCCGCCGCCGTCTACCGGGCCCGGCGCTGGTGGGTGCCCACGGCGCTGCTGTCGGTCGCGGTCGCGGCCCTGCTCGGCTGGTGGATCGGGTCGCATCCGGCGGTACGGGAGTCGATCGCGGCGCCCGAGGAGCTGCGCGAGATGACCCGCCCCGGCGGGCAGTACGAGACGTACTACTCCAGCCACCCCGCCACCTCGTTCGCGGCGCAGGTCTGGACGAACAACGCCCAGGCGGTCGCCCTGTGCCTGGTCCTCGGCGCGTTCCTGTGCCTGCCGGTTCTCTACATCCTCTTCCAGAACATGCTCAACGTCGCCGTCGGCATCGGCCTCATGACCGACGCGGGCCGCCTCGACACCTTCCTCGGCCTGATCCTTCCGCACGGCCTGCTGGAGCTGACCGCCGTGTTCGTCGCCGCCGGTACGGGGCTGCGCCTGGGCTGGACGGTGATCGACCCCGGTCCGCGCACCCGGCGTACGGCGCTGGCGGAGGAGGGCCGCGCGGCCCTCGGCATGGCGCTGGGGCTCGCCCTGGTCCTGTTCGTCTCCGGGGCCATCGAGGGCTTCGTGACCCCCTCCTCCCTGCCCACCTGGGCCCGGATCACGATCGGCGTCGTGGCCGAAACGGCCTTCCTCACCTACGTCTTCGTCCTCGGCTCCCGCGCGGTACGGGCCGGCGACACCGGGGACCTGGAGTCCGGGGGCCGCAGTGCCGCCCAGCCTGTAGCGGCCTGATGTGCGTGGGGCTCGGCTGACCTGCTACTGTCCTCTTCGCCTCGCAAACACCGTTGACGCGGTGGGTGCGGGGAGGTAGATTCGAACAGTTGCCTTGAGCTGGACAAGCTCGGCCGCGACAGTTAGAGTCTGCGAGCTTCCGGAATTGAATTCCACGAAGCCGCCCGACAATGCAGAACGACGAAGCCCGGTAAAACGGCCACCGAAGATCTGATAAAGTCGGACTCGCCGGAAAGGGAAACGGGAAAGCCGAAAGGCCGGACCGGGAACCGGAAAGGCACCGAGGAAATCAGGACCGCGAGGA
>NZ_JBIAFO010000035.1:0-43756 GCF_042869355.1 Streptomyces sp. NPDC007088 | reverse complement strand
GTTGATAGGCCGGATATGGAAGCCCTGTGAGGGGTGGAGTTGACCGGTACTAATAGGCCGAGGGCTTGTCCTCAGTTGCTCGCGTCCACTGTGTTTGTTCTCAGGTAACGAACAGCCTGTGTCGGCTGGAACAGTTTCACTTAACTAAAAAGTGTGCTTGTTCGCTGACCCTGTTCGTACTCCGCCCGCACGGGTGGAGTGTCTGAAGGGGTTTCGGTGGCCATAGCGTGAGGGAAACGCCCGGTTACATTTCGAACCCGGAAGCTAAGCCTCATAGCGCCGATGGTACTGCAGGGGGGACCCTGTGGGAGAGTAGGTCGTCGCCGAACAATCTTTGAAGGACCTCTGGTCCCAGCGTTCACGCTGGGACCAGAGGTCCTTTTTTGTTTTGCCCCGCACAACCCTGAAGTACGACCCGAAATACTTGGCCCGAGCGCGGCGCAACGCCGGCCGCGCGAGAATAGCCGCAGTACCTGAGACGAGGAGTCACCGATGTCCCCCAACCCTTCCGACGAGCGACCGGACCGCGGGCCTCGCGGCCGCGAGGGCGGCGACCGGGGCGGATATCGCGGCGCCCCCCGTCGTGACAACGAGCGACGCGACAACGACCGTGGAACCCACGCACGACGCGACGACCGTCCCCCCTTCCGCCGTGACGACCGAGGCCGGGACGACCGTGGAGGCGAGCGCGGTGGGGACCGTGCCGGCTTCCGAGGCCGCGACGACCGCGGGGGCGACCGCCCCACGTTCCGCCGTGACGACCGGGGAAGCGACCGCCCGTCATTCCGGCGTGACGACCGCGGGGGCGACCGCCCCACGTTCCGGCGTGACGACCGTGGCGGCGAGCGCGGTGGGGACCGTGGTGGCTTCCGAGGCCGCGACGACCGTGGTGGGGAGCGTCCCGCTTTCCGCCGTGACGAGCGACGCGACGACCGGGGCGGCGACCGTCCCCCGTTCCGCCGTGACGACCGTGGACGGGACGACCGTGGCGGCGAGCGCGGTGGGGACCGTGGCGGCTTCCGAGGCCGCGACGACCGTGGCGGGGACCGCCCCGCCTTCCGCCGTGACGAGCGCAGGGACGACCGGGGCGGCGACCGCCCTCCGTTCCGGCGTGACGACCGCAGGGACGACCGTGGGCGTGACGACCGCCGCGGTGGCGGGGACCGTCCGCCGTTCCGTCGCGACGACCGTGGACGGGACGACCGTGGCGGGGAGCGTCCCGCGTTCCGCCGTGACGAGCGACGCGACGACCGGGGCGGCGACCGTCCCGCCTTCCGCCGCGATGACCGTGGTGGCGATCGAGGCGGCTTCCGTGGACGGGACGACCGGGGCGGCGAGCGCGGTGGGGACCGTGGCGGCTTCCGAGGCCGCGACGACCGTGGCGGGGACCGCCCCGCCTTCCGTCGTGACGAGCGCAGGGACGACCGGGGCGGCGACCGTCCCCCGTTCCGGCGTGACGACCGCAGGGACGACCGTGGGCGTGACGACCGCCGCAGTGGCGGGGACCGTCCGCCGTTCCGTCGCGACGACCGTGGACGGGACGACCGTGGCGGGGAGCGTCCCGCGTTCCGCCGTGACGAGCGCAGGGACGACCGGGGCGGCGACCGCCCTCCGTTCCGGCGTGACGACCGCAGGGACGACCGTGGGCGCGACGACCGGGGGGGCTTCCGGGGACGTGACGACCGGGGCGGGCCCCGTCGTGACGACCGGCGTGGCGGGCCCTCGGGGGGTCGCTCCGGCGGCTTCCACGGTCGCGACGACCGGGGCGGACCGCGTCGCGACGACCGTCGGGACGACCGCGGTGGCTACCGGGGTGACCGGGACCGCGAGCCCATCAAGCGGCTCCCGATCCCCGACGAGGTCACCGGCTTCGAGATCGACCCGTCCGTGCGCCAGGAACTGATGAGCCTGCCGAAGACGCTCGCCGACGACGTCGCGCGCAACCTCGTCATGGTCGCCCAGCTCATCGACGAGGACCCCGAGAAGGCGTACGCCTACTCGCGCATCGCGCTGCGGCTCGCCTCGCGCGTCGCCGCCGTCCGCGAGGCCGCCGGCTTCGCCGCGTACGCGGTGCAGAAGTACAACGAGGCGCTCGCCGAGTTCCGTGCCGCCCGGCGGATGACCGGCGGGGTCGACCTGTGGCCGATCATGGCCGACTGCGAACGCGGGCTCGGCCGCCCCGAGAAGGCCCTCGACATGGCGGGCGCCCCCGAGGTCCACAAGCTGGACAAGGCCGGACAGGTCGAGATGCGCCTCGTCGCCGCCGGAGCCCGCCGTGACCTCGGCCAGATCGACGCGGCCATCGTCACGCTGCAGAGCCCCGAACTGGCCTCGCACGCCGTCCACCCGTGGACCGCGCGGCTGCGCTACGCCTACGCCGACGCGCTGCTCGCCGCGGAACGCACCGACGAGGCCCGCGAATGGTTCGCCAAGGCCGTCGAGTCCGACAAGGACGGCAGCACCGACGCCTCCGACCGGCTCGCCGAACTCGACGGCATCGAGTTCGTCGACGCGCTGGTCGAGGACGACGACGTCGAGGACGTGCACGAGGGCGAGGGCCTTGAGCCCGTGGCCCCGGCCGTTCCCGCGACGGCCAAGCCGGAGGACGCGGAAGTCACGGACGAGGCGGAGGAGACGGACGACCAGCCGGTCGCCGCGGACCGCGGCCGTGAGGACGTCGCCGACGAGGATGTCGCCGACCAGGACGCGACCGGCCAGGAAGCGGCCGACGAGGACGCCGCCGCCGGGGCGCCCGCCCCGTCCACGCGGCCGTTCGAGCCGCCCGCCGCCGACTAGCGGCTGGGCAGGCCGGGGCCCGCGCGGCGACACCGGCACATGACAGGAGGCGGTGGTCCGTCCCCACGGGGAGGGCCACCGCCTCCTTCGTCGTATCCGGCAACAGCCCCCTCCCTCCGCGGCGGGGGAGCCGGACTCACAGCTCCAGATCGCGCAGGACCAGGCCCGTCGCCGGCTTCGGGCCGAAGGACGTCGACTTGCGCGGCATCCGGACGCCGGCACCCGCCAGGTCGCGGACGACCGACTCCGCGACCGGGTGCATCAGCACCGCCGTACTGTCCGTGCGGACCGCCTGCTCCACGGCGGCGTCCGCCTCGTGAAGATAGGCGATCCGCTCGGAACTGTCCGGCAGGGACCACACCTCGGCGATCAGCGTCGAATGCAGCACCGTCGCGTCCAGCGCACGCCAGGCCCGGGGACGGCCGGCGGGCACCGTCCGGGCCAGCAGAGCCGGGTCCGGACGGTCCACGAGGTGGAAACGGCCGTCGCCCGCGAGCAGGAACGCGTTGCCCCCGGCCGCCGCATCCGCCAGCGCCCGCTCGGCCCCGGCCAACGGTCCCGGCACCTCGCGCACCCGGAAGGCGTCGCCCAGCAGCCGCAGCGCCCGGCCCACCGTCAGCCCGCGCAGCAGCCGGTGAATCGCCCGGACCCGCAGAGGATGCCGCACCGTGTCGACGAGCAGGACCAGGCCGTAGTCCCACGGACTCGGCGAGGGATGGCGCTCACGCAGCCGCAAATACGTCGCCCAGCGGTGGTGGCCGTCCGCGATGAGCGCCTGCCGGCCGGACAGGTCCGCACGGATCGCCCCGAGCTCCTCCGGATCGCGCACCGCCCACAGCCGGTGCGCGAAGCCGTCCTCCGTCGTCGTCGCCAGCAGCGGCGGCGAGGCCACCACCCGCTCCACGACGGCCGCCGTGCCCGAGGCCGGGGCGTCGGGGCCCGGCCCGTCTCCCCGGTACGTCAGCAGCAGCGGCTCCAGGTTGGCCGCGGTCGCCCGCATCAGGTCGGCGCGGTCCTCCACGACGTCCTGTATGACGTCCTCGTGCGGCAGGACGACCCCCTCGGAGGGCTCCGACAGGCGCAGCGCCCCGATCACCCCGCGCTGGAGCAGATCGCCCCGGCGCTGCTCGTAGACGTACAGCGCCGGGGCCTCGTCGGCGGCCAGGACCCCCTCGGCGAGCCACCCGCGCAGCGTGTCGGCGGCGTGCCGGTGACGCGGCCCCGCGCTCTCGCCCTGCGGCAGGATCACCCGGACGATATTGTGCGGATCGGCGCTCTCCAGGTGCAGCAGCCCGTCCGGGCGCACCACGACGTCGTACGGCGGTGACGTCACCGCCGCCAGGCTGCCGACCCGCTCCGGGACGTAGCGCACGCCCCGGAACGGGACAAGGTCCAGCCCGCTCTTCCCGGGACCCGCAGAGTTCATCCGTGCATCGTATGCGGGAATCCGGCATGAGCGATGATCGGGGGAGACCCACCGAACGAGGAGCGATGCGGCATGACCCAGTCCGTGCGGACGACGACCGGAACGAGCGAGAAGCCGCTCAGCGAGGCGTACGACACAGCGCTGCTCGACCTGGACGGAGTGGTCTACGCCGGCGGGGAGGCCATCGACCACGCCGTCGACTCCCTCACCGCCGCCCGCGAGGGCGGCATGCACCTCGCCTACGTCACCAACAACGCGCTGCGGCCCCCCGAGGCCGTCGCCGCCCACCTCACGGAACTCGGAGTGCCCGCCCACCCCGCCGACGTCATCACCTCCGCGCAGGCCGTGGCCCGGCTCATCGCCGAGGAACTGCCCGACGGGGCGAAGGTCCTGCTCATCGGCGGGGAAGGGCTGCGGATCGCCCTGGAGGAGCGCGGGCTCGTACCGGTCGAGTCCGCCGACGACGAGCCCCTCGCCGTCGCGCAGGGCTACGGCGGTCCCGACCTGCCCTGGTCCCGGTTCGCCGAGGCCGGGTACGCCGTCGCCCGCGGGGTGCCGTGGTACGCGTCCAACACCGACCTCACCATCCCCAGCGGACGCGGCATCGCCCCCGGCAACGGGGCGGCCGTCGAGGTGGTCCGCATCGCGACCGGGGGCGCCGAACCCCGCGTCGCGGGCAAACCGCGACCCCCCATGCACCGCGAGACGATCCTGCGCACCGGGGCCAGGCGCCCCCTCGTCGTCGGGGACCGGCTCGACACCGACATCGAGGGGGCCCACGAGGGCGGCGTCGACTCACTGCTCGTCCTCACCGGGGTCGCGGGCGTCGAGGAGCTGCTGCGCGCCGTGCCCGAGCACCGGCCCACGTACATCGGCCAGGACCTGCGGGACCTGCTGACCGCCCAGCCGGAGGTCCGCGCCGAAGGGGGACGGTTCTCCTGCGGCGGCTGGACGGCCACCGCCTCCTCCGGTGCCCTCACGATCGAAGGCGGGGGCGAGCGCGCCGACGGGGTGCGCGCCCTGTGCGCGGCCGCCTGGACGGCCGCGGGAAAGCACGCCTACGAGGGCAGGACGGACGCCGCACGCGAGGCCCTGGCACGGTAGCCGGGCCTCACCCTCCCACCGTCCACCGCCTCACAGCAGGGAGCGCAGGCGCAGCAGATCGCGGAACGGGGCCTGAAGGCGGACCCGGCCCGAGGCCCAGGCGCGGGCGAAGTCCAGTTCGCCCGCGACCAGCGCGAGGAGGTCCTCGCTCGACAGGGTGAAGCGGATGTCGGCCCGCTGCTCGGGCCGCCCGCGCACCGTGTCGTGGACGGTGAGCGCGCCCCCGGACAGCCGGCCGAGGAAGGTCGTTTCCAGGTCCGTGACCCGGCAGCTGAGGGAACGGTCCGGGGCGGCGGCGTTCTTCGCCGCGCCCTCGGCGCCCGCGAGTTTCTCCGCGAGCCGGCCGAGTGCGGCGCGGCACTGCTCGACGGTGGCCATGGTGACCGACGTTACACCCGCCTTCCGCGATAGCGTCGCGGCATGGACGACTCGACGCGGCCCCGCCCGGCCGACGCCACGACGCCCGCCGAGGAGGCCGGGCGGACGGACGCCGCCCCGTTCGGCCTCGACCGCGCCCCCACCGGGGACGCCGCGGTGGACGCCGCGCTCGACCGGCTCGGCGACGTGGACCACCTCGCCACCGGGGGCCACATGGAGGTGTACGAGGATGTACACCGGGGACTGCGCAAGGCGCTGAGCGCGCTCGACGCAGCCCAGGGGCCGCCGGCCCCCGCACCGCCCGGCCGGGGCCCCGTCCCCGGCTGACCTTCCGTACGAGCACAGGAGCTGAACCGACCGTGGCAGGAGTGGCCCGCAACCGCCTCGACGCGGAGCTGGTACGCCGCAAACTCGCGCGTTCCCGGGAACACGCGAGCCAGCTGATCGCGGCCGGCCGCGTGAGCGTCGGCGGAGCGCTCGCCGTGAAACCCGCGACCCAGGTGGAGAAGAGCGCCCCCGTCGTGGTCAAGGCCGACGAGGACGACCCCGGCTACGTCTCCCGGGGCGGGCACAAACTCGCCGGGGCGCTCGCCGCCTTCGGGCCGCGCGGGCTGCGCCTCGAAGGGCGCCGCGCCCTCGACGCGGGCGCCTCCACCGGCGGGTTCACCGATGTCCTGCTGCGGGCCGGGGTCGCTCAGGTCCTCGCCGTCGACGTCGGCTACGGGCAGCTCGCCTGGTCCCTGCGGAACGACGAACGGGTCGTGGTCAAGGACCGCACCAACGTGCGGGAACTCAGCCTCGAAGCGATCGACGGCCGGCCCGTCGACCTCGTCGTCGGCGACCTGTCCTTCATCCCGCTCGGCCTGGTCCTGCCCGCCCTGGTGCGCTGCTCCGCCCCCGACGCCGACCTCGTCCTGATGGTGAAACCCCAGTTCGAGGTCGGCCGGGAGCGCCTCGGCAGCGGCGGGGTCGTGCGCAGCACCCGGCTGCGGGCCGAGGCCGTACGCACCGTCGCCGGGCAGGCCGCCGCGCTCGGGCTCGGTGTCCTCGGTGTCACCGCGAGCCCCCTTCCCGGACCCTCCGGCAACGTCGAGTACTTTCTGTGGCTGCGCGCCGGGGCACCCCCGCTCGACCCGGCGGACGTCGACCGAGCGGTAGCGGAGGGACCCCGATGAAGCACTCCAGCCCGGCCACGGACGGCCCGGCCCCCGGCCGGCGCACCGTCTTCCTGCTCGCCCACACCGGACGGCCCGCGGCCATCCGCAGCGCCGAACTCGTCGTCCAGGGCCTGCTGCGCTGCGACCTCGGCGTCCGGGTCCTGGAGGAGGAGGCGGCCGATCTGCCGCTGCCCGCCAAACCCCACGTCGAACTCGTCCAGGAGGCGACCCCGGACGCCCTCGTCGGCTGCGAACTGCTCATCGTCCTCGGCGGCGACGGCACCCTGCTGCGCGGCGCGGAACTCTCCCGGGCCTCCGGGGTGCCGATGCTCGGCGTCAACCTCGGCCGGGTCGGCTTCCTCGCCGAGGCCGAGCGCGACGACCTCGACAAGGTCGTGGACCGCGTCGTGCGCCGCTCCTACGACGTAGAGGAACGCATGACCCTCGACGTGCTCGTGCACAGCGACGGGGAGGTCGTGCACACCGACTGGGCGCTCAATGAGGCCGCCGTGCAGAAGATCTCGCCCGAAAGGATGCTGGAGGTCGTCCTGGAGATCGACGGGCGGCCGGTCACGGGCTTCGGCTGCGACGGCATCGTGTGCGCGACGCCGACCGGCTCCACCGCGTACGCCTTCTCGGCCGGCGGGCCCGTCGTGTGGCCCGAGGTCGAGGCGCTGCTCATGGTGCCCATCAGCGCCCACGCCCTGTTCGCGAAACCCCTCGTGACCTCGCCCACCTCGGTGCTCGCCGTCGAGGTCCAGCCCGGTACGCCCAGCGGCGTCCTGTGGTGCGACGGGCGCCGCACCGTGCCGCTGCCCTCCGGCGCGCGCGTCGAGGTGCGCCGGGGCGCCGTCCCCGTACGGCTGGCCCGCCTCCACCACGCCTCCTTCACCGACCGGCTGGTCGCGAAGTTCGCCCTGCCGGTCGCCGGCTGGCGGGGTGCCCCGGGCTGAGCCGTCAACCCCGGACGGGGTGACGTCGCGGGCGGGGCGGAAAACCTCGTATGGTCATGTGCGTGTTGGAGGAGATGCGGATACGGTCGCTCGGCGTCATCGAGGACGCGGTGGTGGAGCTGTCACCCGGCTTCACGGCCGTCACCGGTGAGACGGGCGCCGGCAAGACGATGGTGGTCACGAGCCTCGGGCTGCTGCTCGGCGGGCGCGCCGACGCCGCCCTCGTGCGGATCGGCGCGAAGTCGGCGGTGGTCGAGGGGCGCATCACGGTGCGCCCCGGCGCGCCCGTCGCCCGGCGCGCCGAGGAGGCGGGCGCCGAGCTGGACGAGGGCGCTCTCCTCATCAGCCGGACCGTGTCCGCCGAGGGCCGCTCCCGCGCCCACCTCGGCGGGCGCTCGGTCCCCGTCGGGCTGCTCGGGGAACTCGCCGACGACCTCGTCGCCGTGCACGGCCAGACCGACCAGCAGGGACTGCTCAAGGCGGCCCGGCAGCGCCAGGCCCTCGACCGGTACGCGGGCGACGCGGTCTCCGCGCCGCTCGACAAGTACCGCGCCGCCTACCGCAGGCTGCGGGCCGTCGTCGCCCAGCTCGACGAGCTGACCACCCGCGCCAGGGAACGCGCCCAGGAGGCCGACCTGCTGCGGTTCGGGCTGGAGGAGATCGCCGCCGTCGAACCCCTCGCCGGGGAGGACGCCGAACTGTCCGCCGAGGCCGAACGGCTCGGCAACGCCGAGGCCCTCGCCTCGGCCGCCGCCCTCGCGCACGCCGCGCTCGCCGGGAACCCCGAGGACCCCGAGGGCGTCGACGCCACCACCCTCGTCGGCGGCGCCCAGCGCGCCCTGGAGTCGGCCGGCGCCCACGACCCGGCGCTCGCCGCTCTCGCGGGACGCCTCGGCGAGGTCGGCATCCTGCTGTCCGACGTCGCCGGGGAACTCGCCGGATACGCCGACGACCTCGACGCCGACCCGCTGCGGCTGGCCGCCGTGGAGGAACGCCGGTCCGCGCTCGCCGCGCTCACCCGCAAGTACGGCGCCGACGCCGACGCCGTACTGGAGTGGGCGCGCGAGAGCGCCGAACGGCTCGGCGAACTGGAGGGGGACGACGAACGGATCGGCGAACTCGCCGCGGAACGCGAGACCCTCGGAGCCGAACTCGCCTTCCTGGCCGCCGAACTGACCGCCGCCCGCACCGAGGCGGCCTCCCGCTTCGCCGAGGCCGTCACCGCCGAACTCGCCTCCCTCGCCATGCCGCACGCCCGCGTCACCATCGCGGTCGGCGCGACCGAGGTCCCCGGGGACGCCGAGGGCGTCGAGGTCGGCGGACGGCGCCTCGCCTACGGCCCGTACGGGGTGGACGAGGTGGAACTCCTGCTCGCCCCGCACCCCGGCGCCCCGCCCCGGCCCATCGCCAAGGGCGCCTCCGGGGGCGAACTCTCCCGCGTCATGCTCGCCGTCGAAGTCGTCTTCGCCGGCACCGACCCGGTACCGACCTACCTGTTCGACGAGGTCGACGCGGGCGTCGGCGGCAAGGCGGCCGTCGAGATCGGGCGCCGCCTCGCCCGCCTCGCCAAGTCCGCGCAGGTCGTCGTCGTCACCCACCTCCCGCAGGTCGCGGCCTTCGCCGACCGGCAGTTGCTCGTGGAGAAGACCAACGACGGCTCCGTCACCAGCTCCGGGGTCAAAGTACTGGAGGGCGAGGACCGCATCCGCGAACTCTCCCGGATGCTCGCCGGACAGGAGGACTCGCAGACCGCGCGGGCGCACGCCGAGGAACTGCTCGCCGCCGCGCGGGGGGACGGGGAATAGGCGGTCCGGGCGCAGGCCGGGCCCGTCAGGCCGCCCCGGCGTCGAGGTGAACGCCCTTGCGGGCACGGCGCGTTGCCCCCGGGGCTCGCGCCGGTCCGCGCTCGCCCCGCCGTCCGGCGCGCTCCCCGCCACCTCGCGGGTTCCTGGCATGCTGGGGTGGCCCGGATGCGCCCGCCCCAGCAGCACCACCGCACGTGCCCGCACCGCCGACCCAGGAGCGCCAGCAAACGTGACCAGCCAGTCGACCCCGCCGGGCCAGTCCCTGCGTACGGTGCAGGTGCTCGGCGGCGGCAGCGCGGGCAGCAGCGGCCACGTACGGTCGCTGACCGCGGGCCTCGTCGCCCGCGGCGTGCGGGTGACCGTGTGCGCGCCCCGCGAACTCGGCCACGCCTACGACTTCGCCGGGGCCGGCGCTCTCCACGTCCCCGTACCCCGCGGCGGCGACCCGGCCTCCCTCGCCGCGCTGCGTGGCGTGTGCGCCGACGCCGACCTCGTCCACGCCCACGGACTGCACGCCGCGCTGCGCGCCTCCCTGGCGCTCGGCGCGCGCCCCGTCCCGCTCGTCGTCACCTGGCACACCCGCGCCCACGCCGAAGGGGCGCGCGCCCACCTGCTGCGGCTGACCGAGCGCCGGGTCTCGCGGGCCGCGACCGTCCTGCTCGCCACCACCGCCGATCTCGTGGACCGGGCCAGGCGCCGAGGGGCCAGGGACGCACGGCTCGCACCGGTCGCGCTGCCCCCGCCGACTCCGTCCGGCGCCGGGACCGTGCCCCGCGACCACAAGGTCCGCGCCGAACTCGGCGCCGTCGACCGGCCGTTGATCATGGCGGCCGGTTCGCTCGTACGACACCGGGGCTACGGCGTCCTGCTGGACGCCGCCCGGCACTGGCGCCCGCTCGATCCGGCGCCGCTGCTCGTCGTCGCGGGGGAGGGGCCGCTGCGCCGTGAACTGCAGTCCAGGATCGACGCGGAGGACCTGCCCGTCCTGCTGGCCGGCGGCCGCGAAGACCTTCCCGACCTGCTCGCCGCCGCCGACGTGGCCGTCCTGCCCAGCCGCTGGGAGGCCCGTTCCCCGCTCGCCCAGCAAGCCCTGTCCCGGGGCGTTCCCCTGGTCGCCACCGCGGTCGGCGGTACCCCCGAACTCGTGGGCGAGGCGGCCGAACTGGTGCCGTACGGCGATCCCGGGGCGCTCGCCGCCCGGGTCGGCGCCCTGCTCGCCGATCCGGCCCGCCGCGCGGAGCTCTCCCGTCTGGGCCCCGAACGGGCGGCGACCTGGCCGACCGAGGACGCCACGGTCGCCCAAGTACTCAGCGTCTACGACGAACTGACCCGCTCCCTGTCCTCGCTCTGATCCGGGCCGAGGGCCCACGGACCCGGCGGGAGCGGGGGAGAGGTCCACGAAACAGCGGGCCCCGGCCGGGACGCGGCGTCGACCCGCGCCGCCGTCCTGCCGCCGTATCCGGGGAGGCCGTACCGGTCGCCGCGCCCGGCGAGCCGCGCGGTCAGGAGCGGCTCGTGACGGTCGCGCCGGTACGGCCGGCGGGCGAACTCACGCAACGTCAGCCCGTCCGCGAACAGGTGGCGCGCGAGCGTACGGGCGGCCGCTCCCCGGCCCGCCGGGCCCGCGACCGGGCGGAGGGAGAAGCCGAGTCCGGCGAGCGCCACGGGCACCTCGCGACCCGCCCCCCGAGGCCGTCCGGGCGGCCAGGGCGCGCGGCCGGGGACGGTCGCGTCCGGCGCGGAGCGCGGCCGCGACGCCACCGCCCGGTCCTCCTCACACATGCCGGCGCGCCCGCAGCGCGAGGCTCAGCGTCAGGACGGTCTGCGGGTCGTCCAGGTCGGCGTCCAGCAACTCACCCGTCCGCGCGAGCCGGTTGTAGAGCGTCTGCCGGTTCAGGTGCAGTGCGCGCGCCGTCTCCGCCTTGCGGCCCGCGTGCTCCAGGTACGTCGTGAGCGTCGGCAGCAGCGCGGGGCGGGCCGTGCGGTCGTGCTCGATCAGCGGTCCGAGCGCCCGGTCCACGAAGGCCGCCAGATCCGGCTCCTCGCGCAGACGCCACAGCAACAGGTCGATGTCCAGGCGCCCCGCGTCGAACCACGGCCGGGGCGTGAGCCCCTCGGCGGCCCGCGCCGCCTCGGCCGCGTGCCGCAGACCCGAGGCCGCCGCCGCCCAGTCCCCGGGCAGCCCCACCACCACGACCGGCCGCGGCCCCTCCGCACGCGTCAGACCGGCCCGCTCCACGCCCGCCCGCAGCGCGCGGGCCGCCCGCTCGGCGACCGTCACGCGCTCCTCACGCGTGCGCAGACCGAGCAGCAGCGGCACCCGGCCCTCCACCGGCCGCACCCCCAGCAGCGCGGGCACCCCCACCGCGGCCAGCTCCTCCAGCACCGCGCGCACCAGGACCGCCCAGCCACCACCCGGGGACAGATCCCCCGCCCCCTCGGGCAGCCGCATCACCACGGGCAGCAGCGGCCGGGAACCCGGCCGGAAGCCCAGCACCGCCGCCTGCGCGGGCGCCTCCCCGGGAACGATCCGGCCCTGCGCGAGATCGTTGAGGAAGTCGCCCCGGCCCCGCGCCGCCAGCTCCTCGTCCTGCCGGGCCTGCATCAGCACCACCGCGAGAATGCCCGCGACCCGCTCGACCGCCAGCCGGTGCACCTCCCGTACCGCGCCCGACACCGGGAGCAGCACCAGCCGCGCCCGCACCTCGCCCCGCGAACCCGTGCCCGCCACGTCCACCAGCACCGAACCCGCGGGCGGACCCTGCGCCCGCGCGGCCCGGGAGCCGCGCAGCCTCTCCCACACCCGCAGCGGATCGGCGCCGGGCGGGCCCTTCGCCGCCGCGTACAGCAACTGGCCGTCGGCGGTCTCCAGGAACACGGGATTGCCGCCGAAGTCCGTGAGGATCTCCAGCACTTGCGGGACCCCGCCGCCGCCCAGCACCGCCGCCGTGCACCGCCGGTGCACCTCCTCGGCCTGGCGCAGCACCGCGTAGTGGCCGTTGACGATCTCGGTGTGGATCTCCTCCGTCACCGTCACGAAGGGGACCTCGCGGTGCAGTTGGACGAGCGGCAGGCCGGCCGCACGCGCGCTCTCCACGAGGACCTGGGGCAGCCGCGTGAACCGGGGCCCCAACTCCACCACGAGCGCCGCGATCCCGCGCTCCGCGAGCCGCCGCACGAAAGCCCGCTGGTCCGCCGGGCGGCTGCCGAGCCCGAGCCCGGTCGTCAGCAGCAGCTCACCGCCCTTGAGCAGCGAGGCGATGTTCGGCACCTCGCCCGCGTGCACCCAGCGCACCGTACGGCCCAGCCGGTCCCCGCAGGCCACGACCTCCGGCAGCCCGCCGTGCAGCCCCGGCAGCTCCAGCGCGCGCCGCACGGTGATGCCGCCCCGCGCCCGCCCGCCCGGCCCCCCGGTGCCGTCCTCGCCACTCTCGAAGGCCACGCCGCTCTCGCCGTCCACGCACGGAAGCTACCGCGCCGCCACACCGCGCGTCACCTGCGAAGAGGGCGGCACCCGCACCGGGTACCGCCCTCCTCGTGACCGCCGGGGCTCAGCCCCCGTACGCCCCGCTCGCCGTCAGCCGCAGCGCCGTGTCGATGAGCGGCACGTGGCTGAACGCCTGCGGGAAGTTGCCGACCTGGCGCTGGTTCACCGGGTCCCACTCCTCCGCGAGCAGACCGAGGTCGTTGCGCAGCGACAGCAGCCGCTCGAAGAGCTTTCGGGCCTCCTCGACCCGGCCGATCATCGCGAGGTCGTCGGCCATCCAGAACGAACACGCGAGGAACGCGCCCTCGTCGCCGGCGAGTCCGTCCACGCCCGCGTCGCCGCCCGTCGTCGGATAACGCAGGATGAAGCCGTCCGGCGTGGACAGCTCCCGCTGGATCGCCTCGATCGTGCCGATCACCCGCTTGTCGTCCGGCGGCAGGAAGCCCATCTGCGGGATCAGCAGCAGCGAGGCGTCCAGCTCCTTGGAGCCGTAGGACTGCGTGAAGGTGTTGCGCTCCGGGTCGTAGCCCTTCTCGCACACGTCCCGGTGGATGTCCTCGCGCAGCTCGCGCCAGCGCTCCAGCGGACCGTCCGCGTCACCCGACTCGATGAGCTTGATCGTGCGGTCCACCGCGACCCAGGCCATGACCTTGGAGTGCACGAAGTGGCGGCGCGGCCCGCGCACCTCCCAGATGCCCTCGTCCGGCTCCGACCAGTGGTCCTCCAGGTAGCGGATCAGCTTGAGCTGGAGCAGCGCGGCGTAGTCGTTGCGGGCCAGCCCCGTCATGTGCGCGAGGTGCAGGGCCTCGGTGACCTCGCCGTACACGTCGAGCTGGAGCTGTCCCGCCGCCCCGTTGCCCACGCGCACCGGCGAGGAGTTCTCGTAGCCCGGCAGCCAGTCCAGTTCGCTCTCGCCCAGCTCCCGCTCCCCGGCGATGCCGTACATGATCTGGAGGTTCTCCGGGTCCCCGCCCACCGCGCGCAGCAGCCACTCGCGCCAGGCGCGGGCCTCGTCGCGGTAGCCGGTGCGCAGCAGCGAGGACAGGGTGATCGCCGCGTCCCGCAGCCAGGTGAAGCGGTAGTCCCAGTTGCGGACCCCGCCGATCTCCTCGGGCAGCGAGGTGGTCGGGGCCGCGACGATCCCGCCGGTCGGCGCGTACGTCAGCGCCTTGAGCGTGATCAGCGAGCGGATCACGGCCTCCCGGTAGGGGCCGTGGTAGGTGCACTGCTCGACCCACTCCTGCCAGAACTCCTCGGTCGCCTCCAGCGCCGCGTACGGCGTGGGCACGGCCGGCGGCTGAAGGTGGCTGGCCTGCCAGGAGATGACGAAGGCCACCTTGTCGCCCGGACCGACGGTGAAGTCGGAGTACGTGGTCAGGTCCTTGCCGTACGTCTCGGCGTCCGTGTCCAGCCACACCGAGTCGGGGCCCGAGACGGCGACGGTGCGTTCGTCGACCCGGTGCACCCACGGCGTGATCCGGCCATAGCTGAACCGCATCCGCAGGCTGGACCGCATCGGGACCCGGCCGCTGACGCCCTCCACGATCCGGATGAGCTGCGGGGCCTGCTCGCGCGGCCCCATGAAATCCGTCACGCGGACACTGCCGCGCGGGGTGTCCCACTCCGATTCGAGGATGAGCGAATCCCCGCGATAGCTCCGGCGGTCCGCGGTGGGCGGCTCGGTACCGGGGGCGAACGCCGGTCCAAGCCGCCAGAATCCGTGCTCCTCGGTCCCGAGAAGCCCCGCGAAGATCGCCTGCGAGTCGAAGCGGGGCAGGCACAGCCAGTCGACCGTGCCGTCCCGGCAGACCAGGGCTGCGGTCTGCAGGTCTCCGATGAGTGCGTAATCCTCGATGCGCCCGGCCACGTGCATCTCCAGTCGAACGGCCACGTCGCCCCCGTGAGGGCGCTCGCGCTGCGGTCATGAAACCGCCGCCAAGCTCTTGTTCCAGGGTGGGCGGGGGAAGGTCTGGTGCCCTCCCCCCGTCGCCCACCACCACCCTTGTGAGGAAGCGCTTTCGCGTCCAGTTCTTCGAGCTCGGCGGCGAGTGTCCGTGCAGGATACGACGCGCCCACCTGATCCGCGCGACCGTCGCCTCGACTCTGTTACGCCAAACGGGTGAGCCTTGTGTTGAGGGGCGGTAAACCCCGGGCGTGCCGGATGTGCACGGTGGCAGTCCGTACGCGCAGCGTGGCCGGAAGCAGCCTGCCGTCGGCGCTGATACCCTGGTAGCCCGTGGACCGGTGGGCCCTTTACAGACCGTGAGACCCCCGACCGCAGCGACGGCCCTCCCCTCCGGCACTCCGGTGCGGGGCGCCGGTACGCACTCCAGACCGCGACCACGGGAGCCCCCTCTTGGCCATGCCGAACCGCACCTCGACGTCCACGACGACCAAGCACATCTTCGTCACCGGAGGCGTCGCCTCCTCCCTCGGCAAGGGCCTCACCGCCTCCAGCCTCGGCGCCCTGCTCAAGGCGCGTGGTCTGCGGGTGACGATGCAGAAGCTCGACCCCTACCTGAACGTCGATCCGGGCACGATGAACCCCTTCCAGCACGGTGAGGTGTTCGTCACCAACGACGGCGCCGAGACCGACCTGGACATCGGTCACTACGAGCGTTTCCTCGACGTCGACCTCGACGGCTCCGCCAACGTCACCACCGGCCAGGTCTACTCCCAGGTCATCGCCAAGGAGCGGCGCGGCGAGTACCTCGGCGACACCGTCCAGGTCATCCCGCACATCACCAACGAGATCAAGGGCCGCATCCGGCGGCTGGCCGCCGAGGACGTCGACGTCGTCATCACCGAGGTCGGCGGCACGGTCGGCGACATCGAGTCGCTGCCCTTCCTGGAGACGGTCCGCCAGGTCCGCCACGAGGTCGGCCGCGACAACGTCTTCGTCGTGCACATCTCGCTGCTGCCCTACATCGGTCCCTCCGGCGAGCTGAAGACCAAGCCGACCCAGCACTCCGTCGCCGCGCTGCGCAACATCGGCGTGCAGCCCGACGCGATCGTGCTGCGCGCCGACCGCGAGGTCCCGCTCTCCATCAAGCGCAAGATCTCCCTCATGTGCGACGTGGACGAGGCCGCCGTCGTGGCCTGCCCGGACGCCAAGTCGATCTACGACATCCCGAAGGTCCTGCACGGCGAGGGCCTCGACGCCTACGTCGTGCGCAAGCTCGACCTGCCCTTCCGCGATGTCGACTGGACGACCTGGGACGACCTGCTCGACCGCGTCCACAACCCCGCCCACGAGGTCACGGTCGCACTGGTCGGCAAGTACATCGACCTGCCCGACGCCTACCTCTCGGTGACCGAGGCGCTGCGCGCCGGCGGCTTCGCCAACCGCGCCCGGGTCAAGGTCAAGTGGGTCACCTCCGACGACTGCAAGACCCCGGCCGGAGCCGCCGGCCAGCTCGCCGACGTCGACGCGATCTGCATCCCCGGCGGATTCGGGGACCGCGGCGTCGACGGCAAGGTCGGCGCCATCACCTACGCCCGCGAGAACCGCGTACCGCTGCTCGGCCTGTGCCTGGGCCTGCAGTGCATCGTCATCGAGGCGGCCCGCAACCTGGCCGGCATCACCGACGCCAACTCCACCGAGTTCGACCCGGCGACCGGCCACCCGGTGATCTCGACCATGGCCGAGCAGCTCGACATCGTCGCCGGTGAGGGCGACATGGGCGGCACGATGCGGCTGGGCATGTACCCCGCCAAGCTCGCCGAGGAGTCGATCGTGCGCGAGGTCTACGCCGGCAAGGAGTACGTCGAGGAGCGCCACCGCCACCGCTACGAGGTGAACAACGCCTACCGCGGCGAGCTGGAGAAGAAGGCGGGACTGCTGTTCTCCGGCACCTCCCCGGACGGAAAGCTCGTCGAGTACGTCGAGTACCCGCGCGAGACGCACCCCTACCTCGTCGCCACCCAGGCCCACCCGGAGCTGCGCTCGCGCCCCACGCGACCGCACCCGCTCTTCGCGGGCCTGGTCAAAGCCGCGGTGGAGCGCCGGCAGGAGAGCTGAACACCTCCGTGAGCCGGGCCGGCGCCCCGCGCGCCGTCCCGGCCGGGACGTGACATATACGGTTGCCGGGGTACGGGCCTTCCACGGCCGTACCCCGGCTTCCGCGCAGCCCGGCCCGCCCCTCGCGTGCCCGTCCGTACGCCCGCCCCAGGAGGACCTTCCGCAATGACGATCAAGGACACTGCCGAACACTGGCAGGTCACCGGCGGCTCGACCCCGTTCCAGGGGGCGAAGACCAGCGTCCGCACCGACAAGGTGGTCATGCCCGACGGGTCGGTGGCCAAGCGGGACTATCAGGTGCACCCCGGCTCGGTCGCCGTGCTCGCCCTCGACGAGGAACAGCGGGTCGTGGTGATCAACCAGTACCGCCACCCCGTGCGCCAGCGGCTGTGGGAGCTGCCCGCCGGGCTCCTCGACGTCCCCGGCGAGAACCCGCTGCACGCCGCCTCCCGCGAGCTGTACGAGGAGGTCCATCTCAAGGCCGGCCAGTGGCGCGTACTGATCGACGTCTACCCGACGCCCGGCGGCAGCGACGAGGCCCTGCGCGTCTTCCTCGCCACCGAACTCGCCGACGCGGGCAGTGAGCGCTTCGCGGTGGAGGACGAGGAGGCGGACATGCGGCACGACCGGGTCGCGCTGCCGGAACTGGTCCGCGGCGCTCTCTCCGGAGACCTGCACAACGCGGGCCTCGTGTCCGGCGTCCTGGCCCTCGCCGCCGTACTCGCCGCCGACGGCCCGCAGTCGCTGCGCCCGGCCGACGCGCCGTGGCCGGCCCGCCCCTTCGAGACCTGAGGACGCCTCGGCGCGCCTGAGGACGCCTCGGCGCCCGGGGGCGCCGTCGACGCGTGGGGGTGTCGTCGGCGCCCGGAGTAGGTGAACCGCTCACCCTCGGTGATTTCCGGCGTCCCGTGCGAGCCGCTCATGTCACTCGTCCGATGAACACCTGATCCGATGGGGTGATCTTCGGGGCGTGCTGTCCGCAGTCGGGCACACCGGGTGAACTAGGCTCGGAGCGGTCCCGTCCCAGAGGCCGGACCGGGGCGGTTGGCTCGTGGAGCGTGCGGCTGGACGGGAGCGTGGCCCGTGACGGATCAGGTGGTGGACACCAGCGGTCCCGCCGCGCGAGCACGTCCGGGCGGGGGTCCGCCCCCGCAGTCCGGCCCCCCTCTCCTCCTCGGCAGGGAACGGGAGTTGAAGGAACTGCGGGAGGACATCGGGCGCACCGGGCTCGACACCCTCACCGGACACAAGGTCCCGCGCGCCCGCGTCCTGCTCATCGCCGGCCGCCCCGGCTCCGGGCGCACCGCCCTCGCCCGCGAACTCGCCGGGCAGCTCACGGAGCGTTATCCCGACGGGCTGCTGTACGCCCGCCTCACCGACCCCGACGGCAGCCCCGTGCCGGCGGCTCGCACGGCGCGGCGGCTCCTCGGCGAACTCGGCGTCGTGGCCGCCGCCGGAACCCCCGAGGACGATCTCCTCGCCGATCTGCGCACCGCCTTCACCGGCCGCAGGGCCCTGCTGATCCTCGACGACGCGGCCGACGCCGAGCAGGTGGACCTGCTGCTGCCCGACGCCCCCGCCTGCCTCGTCGTCGCCGTCGCCGCGGGACCGCTCACCGGCATCCCGGACGTACGGCCCTGCACGCTCGGCGGGATCGGCGTCCGGGCCGGAGTGACCTTGCTGGAGCGGCGCGCCGGACGGGTGCGCGTCACCGTCGACCCGCAGTCCGCCGAGCGGCTCGTCGAGGAGTGCGGCGGACAGCCCGCCGCCCTCGTGCTCGCCGGGGGCTGGCTCGCCGCCCGGCCCATGGCCTCGCTCGCCGACCTCGTCTCCCGGCTGCGCGGGTCCCGGGAGAGTGAGGCCGCGACCGCGGACCGGGCGAGCGGCCCGCTGGAGCGGATGCTGCGGCACAGCTACGAAGGGCTGTCCGGGAGCGACCGGCGGATACTGCGACTGCTGCACCTCGCGCCCGAGGGCCTGGCCGACCCGCACACCGCCTCGGCCCTCGCCGGCTGCTCGGTCGCCGGCGCCGCCCAAAGCCTAGAAGGGCTCGCCGCGCACGGCCTGCTGCGGCCGCTGCCCGGCCCCTGGCCCGCGTACCGGGTACCGGGTTGTCTGCAGCCGGCGCTGCGCGCGCTCGCCGAGGAGACCGACCGCCCCGGGGAACTCCAGCTCGCGCGGGCCCGGATGCTGGAGCGGACCGTGCGGCTGCTCCAGTCCTGCCGCGCGGCCGCCGCACCGCGCGAGGCCCAAGCTCGCAGCCGGCCGGCCGGGCCGCCGGGTTCGCCGGGCTTCCCGGACGCCCAGGCCGCCGCCGGATGGCTCGCCGCCCGCGCGGGAGCGCTCCACGCCGCCGCCCGGCTGGCCGTGGCCGAGGGCGAGTTCGACACGCTGGCCCGGCGTTTGGTGGCCGCACTGGTGCGCGCGCTGGTCGCGCACCGGGGCACCGAGGACACCGCCGACGAGCTGTACGACCTGCACCGTCTCGTGCTGGACGTGGCCGAACGGCGCGGTCTGCACCGGGAGCGGGCCGCCGCGCTGCTCAACCTCGCCGATCTCGACGCGGGGACCGGGCGCACCGGTATGGCGCTCGGACGCTACCGGGCCGCGCTGGAGGCGGCGCGCGAGGGGCGCGACGCCCAGGCGGCCGGGCGCGCGATGGAGTCCGTGGCCGGGGCGCACCAGGAACTCGGGGACCCGCACCGCGCGGCCGACTGGTACGGCAGGGCCCTCGCGCACCGGCTCACCCGCGACGAGCACGCCGACGCGGCGCGGCTGTACGGCAGGATCGCCGCCGTGCACGCCGCGGAGGGCCAGTACGGACCGGCGCTGCGCAACTGGCGTTCCGCCGTGGCCGCCCACCGCAGGACCGGGGACCTCCCGGCCCAGGCACGGGCCCTCGCGGAACTCGCCGGGACCCAGGAGCGCGCGGGGCGGACGGAGGAGTACGCCGGACGGGCCGAGGAGTGTCTGCGTACGTGGGGCGAGGCCCTCGGGCGCGCCGAGGAGGCCGGGGAGGACCGCCTCCGGGCGGCGCTGCACGAAAGCCTCGCCGACACCCTCGACCGCCTCGGCGACCCGGCCGCCGCCCGGCTCCACCGCGCGAGCGCGCGGGACCTGCTGGGGGAGCGGGCCCCGGCCGCCGACGAGAGGCCACGGGAGCCGGAGCGGGCCGGGGCGGGGAGGTCGGGGACCACGCCGTCGTCCGCCCCGGCACAGCCCGCGCCGCGGGAAGAGGCGCCCGCGCCGCCGGGGGAGGAGCCCGCGCGCCCGGCGCGGGAGCCTGTGCCGTCCGGGGAAGCGCGGGAGAACGTCCCGTCCGGGGAAGCGCGGGAGAACGTCCCGTCCGAGGAGGGCGCGGAGCGGTCCGGCGAGGGGGCCGAGGCACCGGGCGCGGGAGGCGACACACCGGCGAACGCGGAGGCCGGGGAGCACGAGCGGCCCACGGGGCCCTCCGCACCCACGCCGGCCCGGCCCCGTTCCGGGATGCGGGGAACTCAGGAACCCACCGGTGTTCACCTACGAAATCCCTAGTCACCTGTCGAAAGATTGATGCTTTGGAAGGCTGGACAGCGGGAACTCCTTCATTAGACTGAGTTCGTCGCTGTATCCGCGGCCCTCTCCTCGCGCTCTCCTGCGGAGGGGTATGCGATGCATCGCCTGAAATATCCCCCTGAGTCAAGGACCGTGATCGACGTGCAGGTCGGCATCCCCCGCGAGGTCAAGAACAACGAGTTCCGGGTGGCGATCACCCCGGCCGGAGTCCACGAGCTGCGGCGGCACGGGCACGAGGTGCTGGTCGAGCACACCGCGGGGGAGGGCTCCTCGATCACGGACGCCGAGTACGTCGCGGCCGGCGCCCGGATCGTGCCGACGGCCGACGAGGTGTGGGCCGAGGCCGACCTGCTGCTGAAGGTCAAGGAGCCGATCGCCGAGGAGTACCACCGGCTGCGCAAGGACCAGACGCTCTTCACGTACCTGCACCTCGCGGCCTCCCGTGAGTGCACCGACGCCCTGCTCGCCTCCGGCACCACCGCCATCGCCTACGAGACCGTCGAGACCGCGAACCGGCAGCTTCCGCTGCTGGCCCCGATGTCCGAGGTCGCCGGCCGGCTCGCCCCGCAGGTCGGCGCCTACCACCTCATGCGGCCGACGGGCGGGCGGGGAGTGCTGCCCGGCGGGGTCCCCGGGGTCGTGGCCGGCAAGGCCGTCGTCATCGGCGGTGGCGTCTCCGGCTGGAACGCGGCGCAGATCGCCATCGGCATGGGCTTCCACGTGACCCTGCTCGACAAGGACATCGCGAAGCTCAAGGAGGCCGACAAACTGTTCGGCACCCGCATCCAGACGGTCGTCTCGACCGCCTTCGAACTGGAGCGCGCCTGCCTGGAGGCGGACCTCGTCATCGGGGCCGTACTCATCCCCGGCGCGAAGGCCCCGAAGCTCGTGACCAACGAGCTGGTGGCCCGGATGAAGCCCGGAAGTGTACTTGTCGACATCGCGATCGATCAGGGCGGCTGCTTCGAGGACTCGCACCCCACGACGCACGCCGAACCGACCTTCCCCGTGCACCAGTCGGTTTTCTACTGCGTCGCCAACATGCCCGGCGCCGTTCCGCACACCTCGACGCACGCGCTGACCAACGCGACCCTGCCGTACGTGGTGGAGCTGGCCGGCCGCGGCTGGGCCGAGGCGCTGCGCCGCGACGCCGCACTCGCCAAGGGGCTCAACACCCATGACGGAAAGGTGATGTACCGCGAGGTCGCGGAGGCGCACGGCCTGGAGCACACCGAACTCGGTACGCTCCTCGGCTGAGCGTTCACGCCCCCTCGGCGCCCTCGCCGGGGCACGGGGGCGCGTCAACCCGTGTCGCTTTTCTCACGCCTACGGCCGGACCTTGCCCAGCAGGTCCGGCCGTAAGTGTGAGGGTATTTGACGGCTATTGACACGGAATCGCCGTGATGGCACAACAGGTCACGCTTACGTACCTTTTGGTGAGCGATTCGGCGGGGTGATCAGGGCGCGCCGTGCGGCCGTGCACCCTTGACATCGCTCGCGCCGGGCGCCGACACATCGCGCCGAGTGCGGCGGATTGTGTTGCTGCGGAGTGGTGACACGCCATAGAGTCGCCAACCGTCGGCATGGTGCCACGCTGACCTATCAAGAAGTTTCCTGGTCGCCAAGGAGGTAAGACGACTTGTGAATGAGTCGACATTTTCTCCCGGGGGTGGCCAACAGGACGTGGCCGCGCGGGGCCAGGCCCCAACGGGGCGGCCGGCGCTCGGTTCCGTCGCCGTGCGGACCTTCGCGGCCCACCAGAGTCTCCAGCCGACTCAGACCGCACACCAGAGCATGGATGGCCATATCGTGAACGCCATGGCCGGCGACCGAAGCGGCGGGGAAACCGGCCCCTTCGCCGACTACGAGGAACTGCCCGAAGGGCACTTCTACGACCCGGACGCCGAGTACGAGCCGGACCCCGAGTACGCCGCCACGCTGGCGCCGGACGCCGCGCGGCAGCGCCGCGAGCGGGTCGGCCCCACCGGACGGCCGCTTCCCTACTTCCCCATTCCCGGGCCGCTGACCGACCACGGCCCGGCCAAGGTCATCGCGATGTGCAACCAGAAGGGCGGGGTCGGCAAGACGACCTCGACCATCAACCTGGGTGCCGCGCTCGCCGAGTACGGCCGGCGGGTCCTGCTGGTCGACTTCGACCCCCAGGGCGCCCTCTCGGTCGGACTGGGCGTCAACCCCATGGAGCTGGACCTCACGGTCTACAACCTGCTCCTGGAGCGGGGCATGGCGGCCGACGAGGTGCTGCTCAAGACGGCGGTGCCCAACATGGACCTGCTGCCGAGCAACATCGACCTGTCGGCGGCCGAGGTGCAACTCGTCTCCGAGGTCGCGCGGGAGTCCACGCTCCAGCGCGCGCTCAAGCCGCTCATGGCCGACTACGACTACATCGTGATCGACTGTCAGCCCTCGCTCGGCCTGCTCACGGTCAACGCGCTCACCGCGGCGCACAAGGTGATCGTCCCGCTGGAGTGCGAGTTCTTCGCGCTGCGCGGGGTCGCGCTGCTCACCGAGACCATCGAGAAGGTCCAGGAGCGGCTCAACCCGGAACTCGAACTCGACGGCATCCTCGCCACGATGTACGACTCCCGCACCGTCCACAGCCGTGAGGTGCTGGCCCGGGTCGTCGAGGCCTTCGACGAGCACGTCTACCACACCGTCATCGGCCGTACCGTGCGCTTCCCGGAGACCACGGTGGCCGGGGAGCCGATCACCACCTACGCCTCCAACTCCGTGGGCGCCGCCGCCTATCGTCAGCTCGCCAGGGAGGTGCTCGCCCGGTGTCACGCCGAGTGAGTCTGCCGGGGGCCGACGAACTGTTCCGTACGACCGGTGGCGGGATGGCCCTCCAGCCGTCCTCACCGCGGCGCGAGGCGAAGGTGCCGGGACCGGCCGGCGAGAGCGACACGGCGGCCGCGGCGAGCGAGGCGAAGGACGGCAAGGACGGCGGGGAACGCGCCGGAGAGGGGCCCGGCGAGCACGGCGCGGGCGGCGCGGAGAGCGCCGCGCGCGAACACCGCGGCCGGGGACGCGAGGAGGAACCGGGGCGGGACGCCGCGAACGGCACCCGCCGCCCCTCCGAGGCGGCCTCCGCCTCGGTGCCCCAGGCCCGGCAGCCGGGAGCCGGTGGCCGCCCCGGTCCGCAAGGGCAGACCGGACGGCGTTCCCGGGCGGCGGCCCGCAGGCCCAGCGGGCGCGAACGACACGACGAGAAGATCACCGTCTACGTGTCCGCCGAGGAACTCATGGACCTCGAACACGCGCGGCTCGTGCTGCGCGGCGAGCACGGGCTCGCCGTCGACCGGGGCCGGATCGTGCGCGAGGCGGTCGCGGTCGTCCTCGCGGACCTCGAGTCCCGGGGAGACGCGAGCATCCTCGTCAGGCGGCTGCGCGGCCGCTGAGGCCCCGTTCACCTCCGCGCTGTCACTCGGGGGCCCTGAAGGCGTGTGCGGCCGTCTCCGCCGCGTCCTGAGCCGTCCAAGGGCCCGGGGCGGGTAGCGTGCCCGCTCACAGCCCGCGTACCGCGCCGGGCGCCGCCGTCCCGTTCCCCTCGCTCAGGACCCCCGCTGACCCCCATGTGCCCCGCCGATCCGCCCACCGGACCGCCCCCGCCCCGCCGACGCCGTTCGCTCGGCCGGGGCGGCGCGACCGGATGGCCGCGGCTGGGGCAGGGCGCGGACAGGGAAGGGCGGGAGCCGCGGCCGGAGGAGCCCGAGCCCCGTCCCGCAACGACCGGGACCGCCGGGTCCCGTCCTCGTACGGCCGAGGCCCCCGAGCCCGTGCGGCCGGCCGCCGCGCGGTCCCGGCCGCCGCAGGACGAGGCGGCGCGGAACAGGACCCCGGAGGTCGAGCCACGCGGGAACGAGCCGCGCGGGAGCGAGCCACGCGAGGAGGCGGCCCCGGAGTGCGACACCCCGGACGACGAGACGCCGCGGGACGAGGCGCCCGCGGCCCCCGACGGCCGGTTCACACTGCGGCTCGCGAACTTCGAGGGGCCCTTCGACCTGCTCCTCCAGCTCATCTCCCGGCACAAGCTGGACGTCACCGAGGTCGCGCTGTCCCAGGTCACCGACGAGTTCATGGCGCACATCCGGGCCATGGGCGGTGACTGGGACCTCGACCAGACCACCGAATTCCTCGTGGTCGCGGCGACCCTGCTCGACCTCAAGGCGGCCCGGCTGCTGCCCGCGGCCGAGATCGAGGACGAGGCGGACCTCGCCCTGCTGGAGGCCCGCGACCTGCTGTTCGCCCGGCTGCTCCAGTACCGCGCCTACAAGCGGGTCGCGGACATCTTCAGTGCACGCCTGGACCAGGAGGCCCGCCGCTACCCCCGTACGGTGAGCCTGGAGCCGCACCACGCGGCGCTGCTGCCCGAGGTGGTCATCCGGATCGGTGCCGAGGGCTTCGCGCGGCTCGCCGTCAAGGCGATGCAGCCCCGGCCCGAACCGGCCGTGTACGTCGAGCACATCCACGCCCCGCTGGTCTCCGTACGCGAACAGGCCGAGGTCGTCGTGGCGCGCCTGCGGGACGTGGGGCAGGCGGATTTCGCCGAGCTGGTCGCCGACGCCCAGGACACCCTCACCGTCGTCGCACGGTTCCTGGCGCTCCTGGAGCTGTACCGCGAGAAGGCCGTGGCCCTCGACCAGGAGGACGCCCTGGGGCCCCTCACGGTGCGCTGGACGGGCACCGAGGACGGGACCGCGCCCACGGTGACCGACGAGTTCGACCAGGAGCACCGGCCGCAGGAGCAGAAGCAGGAGGAGACGGGATGACGGGCGCCGGACACACGGGGACGGAGCGCGGGGACGAGGGCCGGCCGCACCCGTACGCGGCACTCGACGAGGGCCCGCACGCCGTGGGCGAGCTGGAACTGCGGCCCGCGCTGGAGGCCGTCCTCATGGTCGTGGACGAGCCCGCGACCGAGGAGCACCTCGCGAAGGTCCTCCAGCGGCCGGTACGGCAGATCGCCGACGCCCTGCGCGCGCTCGCCGACGAGTACACCGCGCAGGGCCGCGGTTTCGAGCTGCGCCTCGTCGCGGGCGGCTGGCGTTTCTACTCCCGCCCCCGGTTCGCGGCGGCCGTCGAGGGCTTCGTCCTGGACGGCCAGCAGGCCCGGCTGACCCAGGCCGCGCTGGAGACCCTCGCGGTCGTCGCCTACCGCCAGCCGGTCAGCCGCTCACGGGTCTCCGCGGTGCGCGGGGTGAACTGCGACGGGGTCATGCGCACCCTCCTGCAGCGGGGCCTGGTCGAGGAGGCGGGCACGGAACGCGAAACAGGTGCGATCCTGTACAGGACGACGCACTACTTCCTGGAGCGAATGGGCCTGCGCGGCCTGGACGAGCTCCCCGAGCTCGCGCCCTTCCTGCCGGAAGCGGACGCGATCGAGGCTGACACACTGGAGGGCGTGCCGTCGTTCGACCCGGACGCCGACGACACCGACCACCACGGCGATGCCGTCTCCGGGACCGAAGACAGCCACCTCGATCCGACGGAACATTGATGCGAAGCAACGGCAGGGACAGCGGACGTGGCAACTACCGGGGCGCCGGTAACAGCCGCGACGACAAGCAGAAGAGGGCGGGACGCCCCCGTCCCGAGGAGCGCCGTTACGACGTAGGGGGCGGCAGGGACGAGCGCGGCGGCAAGGACGAGCGCGGCGGCAAGCCCGGCGGCGCCCGTCCGGCCTCCGGCGGCGGCCGTCCCGCCTCGGGCGGTAGCGGCCGTCCGGCGTCCGGCGGGGGCCGTCCCGGCTCCGGCGGGGGCCCCTCGGCCGGTGGCCGGGGCGCCGCCGCGCGCGGCGGCGCCAAGGGCGGGCCCAAGCGGCCCGCGAAGGACACCCAGCGCTCCGGGCGCGGCGGCGCCGCGAGGCCCCGCGAGCTGGACGCGAAGGTCGAGGAGCGCAACCGCCAGCGCTACGCCGACAAGCCGAAGGTCTCGACGCCGAAGACCTTCCCCGGCGCCGAGCAGGAGGGCGAGCGCCTCCAGAAGGTGCTGGCCCGCGCGGGCTACGGCTCCCGGCGCGCCTGCGAGGAGCTGGTCGAGCAGGCCCGCGTCGAGGTCAACGGCGAGATCGTCCTCGAACAGGGCCTGCGGGTGCTGCCCAAGGACGAGATCAAGGTCGACGGGCTCACCGTCGCGACGCAGTCGTACCAGTTCTTCTCGCTCAACAAGCCCGCCGGGGTCGTCGCCACGATGGAGGACCCCGAGGGCCGGCAGAACCTGGGCGACTACGTCACCAACCGGGAGACGCGGCTCTTCCACGTCGGCCGGCTCGACACCGAGACCGAGGGCGTCATCCTGCTCACCAACCACGGAGAGCTGGCCCACCGGCTGACCCACCCGCGCTACGGCGTCAAGAAGACCTACCTCGCGCACATCGTCGGCCCGATCCCGCGCGACCTGGGCAAGCGCCTCAAGGACGGCATCGAACTGGAGGACGGCTACGCCCGCGCCGACCACTTCCGGGTCGTCGAGCAGACCGGCAAGAACTACATGGTCGAGGTGACCCTCCACGAGGGCCGCAAGCACATCGTGCGCCGCATGCTCGCCGAGGCGGGCTTCCCCGTCGACAAGCTCGTGCGCACGGCCTTCGGGCCGATCACCCTCGGCGACCAGAAGTCCGGCTGGCTGCGCCGGCTGAGCAACACCGAGGTGGGGATGCTGATGCAGGAGGTCGACCTCTAGGCCCGCCTCTTTCCCCGAGCGCCTCAGGGCGGCCGTCCCCACCGGAGGACGGCCGCCCTGAGGCGTGTGCTGCCTCGTGCGCGGGGCTTGCCCGGGTGCCGCCGCCCCCCTTATCGTCATTCTGACGCTGTAACGCGAGCTGACGTCGACGGCAAGGACTGGTGTGACGAAGAACCCCGCGACCGGAGCCCTCCTCGGGCTCGCCCTGGGCGACGCGCTCGGTTACCCGACCGAGTTCGACGACGTCCCCTCGATCCTCGCCAGGTGCGGCCCCTGGCAGGAGATGGCCCTTTCCACCCCCGCCGTCGTCTCCGACGACACCCAGATGACCCTGGCCCTCGGACGGGGGCTGCGGACGGCGAGGGAGCGCGGCCCGCTCGGGCCGCCGCGCTGCGAGCGGCCGGTGCGCGAGGAGTTCGTCGCGTGGTCGCGCTCCCCCGAGAACAACCGGGCGCCCGGCCACACCTGCATGGTCGCCTGCGGACGGCTCGCGCGGCAGGGGCCCTGGCAGGCGGCGAGCCAGACGCACTCCAAGGGCTGCGGCGCCAACATGCGGGTCGCGCCCGTCGCCCTGATCCCGGGGCTCTCCGAGGACGAACGCTCCGCGCTCGCGCAGTGGCAGTCGGCCCTCACCCACGGCCACCCGACCGCCCTCGCGGCGAGCGACCTGACCGCGCGCGCCGTGCGACTGCTCGCCGACGGCACCCGGCCGCAGCGCCTGACCGGCGAGCTGCGTTCCTACGCGCTGGGGCGGCGCACCGCGTACGCGGGCCACTGGCTGGGCGACCTGTGGCAGCGGGCCGGGGACCCGGACCCGGAGACCTTCGCGGCCCGTGGCTGGGACGAGTGCCTCGCGATGCTCGACCGGCTCGACACGGCGCCCCGCGACCCCGAACGCGACCCGTGCGAACTGACCGGGGACGGCTGGATCGCCGAGGAGGCCCTGGCCACCGCCCTGCTGTGCTTCCTGCTCTTCCCCGAGGAGCCCGTGCGGGTCCTGCGCCGGGCCGCCTGCACACGGGGGGACTCGGACTCCGTCGCCTGCCTCGCCGGGGCGTTCGCGGGCGCCCACCTCGGCGCGGACGCCTGGCCCGCGGCGTGGACGGAGCGGATCGAGTACCGCGGCGAACTGCTCGCACTGGGCGAGCTGTGGGACAAGGGCTGAGGGACTCCTGACCGGTGCCCCCACGGAGGGCTCCTCGCGCCGTCCGGGCCGCCGCCGCGCGGCGGCCGGTTTTCCGGTCCACGGCCGGCCCCCGCGCCCGTGCGGACCCGCTCGCGCGACGACGAGGACCGCTTCTCGTGGCCGTTCGCGCTCCTCGTCCTCGGCGTGGCCATCGCCGTGACCGTGGCCGTCGCCACACGGGCGCCCACGGGCCGCCACCCCGGCCCGCCGACGGACACGTACCAGGACTTCCCGTGGCTCCGGCTCACCGGCGGCCTCGCCACCGCGACGGCGGTGGGGGCCCTGGTGGCTGTGGCGACGCGCTGGCGCACCGCTCAGGAGTGACCGAAGAAGTGACCGGCTCACAACCAGTGCAGTGTCCCCGCCACCGTGTCGAAGAGCTCCACCATCCGGTCGGCGAGCGGGTCGATCGGGGTGGAGAAGTCCAGGACCAGCCAGTTCCCGGTGAGGGGAATGGGCACGTAGTACGCGAGAGACGTGGTCGGCAGCGTGTTCCCGAACTGCTGAGCGGGGTCGGGCTCCTGTTTGTGCCGGGTGCGCACGGCCCGGCCGGCGGCCTCCAGGTCGACGAGTCCCACCTCCTGCCTGCCCGGCAGCCCCTCCAAGTGGCGGGCGAGGGACGCCGTCCCGCTGATGCCCGGCCATTCGCCCGGGGGCGGGACACTGATCAACAGCGAGGAGGAGAGCGGCACCGGGCCCACGACGAGCGTCGAGAGATAGAGCTCGGTACCGCCTGCCGCGTACGCCTCGCGGGCCTGGCGCTGGAGTTCGCGCATCAACTCGTGCTTGAGGTGGGGGGCGTTGTCGACACCGCGGAACTGCCGCTCGGCGAGGGCGAGTACGGAGGCGTCGCGTGCTCGGGCTCCAGCGCGAGCTGATACCAGCCGTCCGGGACCACGAGCCGGTAGTCGGAAGGAGGGGTGGTGAACTGGGCTGCGGTCCTCACTGGGCCCGGTCCTCCTCGGTGGCCTTCTCGCCGCTGTCGATCTCCAGCCCCCGCGCGATCAGGTCGGCGGAGGCCGCCACCTCGTCGTCCAGGGCGAATGTGTTCCAGATCGCCGTCACGACGACGACGCCACGTATCTGCGGCGCGTAGATCGCGTACCGGATGAACTCCGCCATGGGGCGTCCGAAGAGCCTGCGGCGCTTCTTGCGGAAGGTACCCCGGACCCGGACCGACGGGCCGGAGGGCATTTCGGGAAAAGTGACCTCAGGGTCCGCGACCATCGTCGCGTCCTCCCAGTCGTACAGCATCCGCGCCATGTCGGCCGGCTCCGGCCGGCCCTCGTCGGGGCTGAAGCCTTCCACGAGGAGCTCCGCTGCCCACTCGCCCGCCGTCGTGTAGCAGAGGGCGCTGAGAGCAGGGCGTTGCTCGTACGCTGCCAGAGCCCGTTCCACGACATCGTCGGTCAGGGCCGATTCGCGTACCCGGAGTTCGCGGGGGTTCATCGCTGCGAGTACGTGTCCGGCCCGGACGGTCGCCTCCGCGACGGTGCCTTCGAGGAGATTCACCTCGAACCAGCCGCTGGGCAGTTCGGCGGAGACCGCGAACAGTTCTCCCTCGTCCGTCCCCGGCCGGTTGGTGTCCTGCGCGTCCGGCACGTGGCCTCCTCATCTTGTCGCTCCGCACGGGGGCCTCTCACCGGAGTCCGCTCAGCCAAGCAGCGGGTTCAGGTTTCCGTCCAGTCCGAGCCCGGCGAGCGTGACTCCCGAGCCGAAGACGCTGAGGCCGGTCGCCGTCCTGCTGATCCGGTTGACGGCGGCCGGTGCGACATGCGCGGCGGCGCCGGCGAGACCCTTGACGTTCTTGAGCTGACTGACGACGCCCGGGTCCACGACCGAGAGCGAGCGTGGCACGCCGCGCAGAGCGCTGCCGCCGCCGCGAGCGCCCAGTGTGTTGCGCATCTCGCCCCAACTAGAGCGCTTCAACAGGGCCTTGAAGCTGTCCTTGCCCCAGGTGGACCCCCTGAAGGGGTCGGTGAACGGCTCTTTGAGCGACTTCCACACGTCGGACTTGCCCAGGCCCAGCTTGGTACGGGAGGAACGGTTGAGATTGCTCGCGGCCCTGCTGAGCTGTTTCGGCGTGCGGGCGGCAGCCGCCCTGCCGAGTCGGCCGGTGAGCACCTTTCCCGCGTATCTCCCGGCGATTTTCGAGAAACCCTTGCCTACACCCATGAGCGCGAAGCCGAGTGCGGCCATGCCGAGGTCCATCCACTCGGCGTTGCCGCGCAACACCTGGACGAGGGTGGCCAGGGTGTTGACGAGGGTGGCGATCATCGAGATGGCGCCGAGTACCCCGGCGAGTGCCTGCCCGATGACAGGAATCCAGCCCACGAGCATCGAGGCGATACCGCAGATGGTGGCGATCTTGCTGGTCCACTCGGTGATGTGGTCGAGCAGTGTGTCCCAGAAACCGTCCTTCAGCGAGTCGTGGTCCACCACGTCGCTGAGCGCTTCGCGTGCCTTCCTGGCGGCGCGGTCCCGTATCTCCCTGGCCGTCTCGATCTTGTCGCGGGCCGCGGAGATCGCGTCGTCGGCCGCGTCCACACGGTGCTGGAACTTCTTCCCGGGGTCGTCCTCCCCGGCCTTCTTCGCTTCCTCGCGGTCCGCGCCGGTGACGGCGTCGAGGGACCGTCTGGCTTCCGTCTTGTCCTCGTCGGCCTGCTGGGCTTCCTTGCGGGCCTGATCCGCGATCTCCTGAGCGCGGTTGAGGTCGGTGGCGTACGTCGTGTCCTTGGCGTCCCGCTTCGCGGCGTAGTCACCGCCGATCTCCTCGACGCGGGTGCCCAGCACGTCCGCCGCGGTGTCGTAACGCTTGAAAGCGGCCTCAAGTTTCCTGACGTTCCCGTGGGCCTTCTCGCGAAACTCACGACCCGCCTCGCTGTCCCACGCGTCGACCGCGGCGACCGCCTTGACATTTCTGATCTGCCGTTCCAGCTCGTCGGCGGTCCTGCGCAGACTCCGGCCGAGGGAGGCAATGCGGTCGGGGTCGCCGGGTACCGGGTCACGGTCTGCGACCGGGGCCCAGTCGGAAGGGCGCCCCACGGCTACTTTCCCTTCTTCTCGGGCTGGGCGCCGCGGATGGCCTCCGCGAGCTGGTGATCGACGCTCTCGTACGCCTTCGCCGCTTCCTTCGCGATGGTGGCGAGCGCGTCGACCTCCGCGGTGAGCTTCTCCCGGCTGATCTTCCAGTTGTTCGCGAAGTCCTCGAACTTCCCCGCGAGATCGCCGTCGCCGAAGTCGTCGGCACAGGAGTTGCCGAGGTCGTCGAGACCGTCGAACGCCTTCTTCACCTTGGCCAGCCCCTGGCCCATAGCCTTGATCACGTCCAGGTCAAGCCTGGTGTGGTCCCCGCCGCCTGACATGCTGCTCCCCGTTGCCCTGTCGTGCCGAACGCCGCGCCCAGCGGGGTCCGTCAACCCGGAGGATAGTAGGGAGCCTCACGCTCCGTTCGCCCGAAAGGAACGGAATTCCGGCGGTCCCCCGCGCGTCGCGTTCAGCCGCGCGGAACCGCGGCCACTTCCTCGTGGCGGGTGGCGTCGAGCAGGGTCAGGCGGGCGGCGCTCTCGCTGCCGGGGGCCGCCGTGTACACCACGATCCGCAGGTCGCTGCCGGGGGCGAGCAGCACGTCGCAGTCCAGACGCAGGGTGCCCAGGCGCGGATGGCGTACGGTCTTGCGCGCCGACTCGTGGGGGCCGACGACCGCCGAGTCCCACAGCCGGGTGAAGGCCGGGCTGACGTCCCGTAGCCCGGCCACCAGGGAGCGCAGCCCCTCGTCCGCGGGATAGCGCGCCGTCGCCTCCCGCAGATCGCCCACCACGGTCTCCTCGAAGCCCCGCTCCTGTTCCGGGGTGTGCACGACCCGGCCGGGACGGCCCGTGAAGTGGCGCCAGGCGATATTGCGTTCGCGCCCCTGAAGGGCGGAGGCGTCGCCCATCAGCGCCGCCCACAACGGGTTCCACAACAACAGGTTCCACCCGGCGTCCAGGACGCTCAGCGGGGCCCCGGCCCACTGGTCGACCAGCCGCCGCACCCCGGGCGGGATACGGCCGGGCAACTGGTCCGGGGCCGGTGGGCGCCGGCCGGCGAGCAGGTACAGGTGCGCCCGCTCGGCCTCGGTCAGCCGCAGCGCCCGCGCGAGCGCCGACAGCACCTGCGGGGAGGGCGCGGTGGAACGGCCCTGTTCCAGGCGGGTGAGGTAGTCGGCCGACAGCCCCGCCAGAGCGGCCAGTTCCTCACGGCGCAGGCCCGCCGCCCGGCGCCCCCGCCCGGCCGTCAGCCCGACCTCGGCGGGAGGCGTCCGGTCCCGCCAGCCGCGCAGCACCGTACCGAGATCGCTGGAGGATTCACTCATCCGTCCATTGTCCCCCGCCCCCGGGCGCGCGGTGTCTCGGTGGGCGGGCTGCCGGACCGGGCCGGTCAACGGCTTGACTACCCTGGTCAGGTACGGGACACGGCAAGGCGAGGGAGCGGCACAGTGGCGGTACGAGCGGTTCGGGGCGCCGTGCGGCAGGAGCCGCCGGACGAGGCCCGGCGCGCGGGGGAACGGACCGGCCACCTCCGTGGAGCCACCACGAAACGTGAGGACGTCGCACTGTGAGAACCGCCCTCGTCATCGGCACCGGACTGATCGGTACGTCCGCCGCCCTCGCTCTCACCTCCCGCGGGATCACCGTGCACCTGCGCGACCACGACCCCGACCGGGCCCGGACCGCCGCCGCCCTCGGCGCCGGCACCGAGGAAGGGCCCGAGGGCCCCGTCGACCTGGCCGTCGTCGCCGTACCGCCCGCGCACGTCGCGCACACCCTCGCCGAGCTGATCCGGGACGGGGCCGCGCGCGGCTACCTCGACGTCGCCAGCGTCAAGGGCGGCCCGCGCCGCGAGCTGGAGGCCCTGGGCCTGGACGAGGCGCAGCTCTCGCGCTACCTCGGCACCCACCCCATGGCGGGCCGGGAACGCTCCGGCCCGCTCGCCGCCACCGGCGACCTCTTCGAAGGCCGGCCCTGGGTGCTCACCCCCACCGCCGGTACCGACACCGAGGTGCTCAACCAGGCGCTCGAACTCGTCGCGCACTGCAAGGCGGTGCCCGTCGTCATGGCCGCCGAGGCGCACGACCGCGCCGTGGCCCTCGTCTCCCACATGCCGCAGCTCGTGTCGGGGCTCGTGGCCGCCCGGCTGGAGCACGCCGAGGACGCGGCGGTACGGCTGTGCGGGCAGGGCATCAGGGACGTGACCCGTATCGCCGCCTCCGAACCCGGTATGTGGATCGACATCCTCTCCGCCAACCCCGGTCCGGTCGCCGACATCCTGACCGCCGTCGGCCAGGACCTGGAGGAGACCGTCCGGGCGCTGCGCCTGCTGGAATCCGCCGACCAGGACAAGCGCGCCGAGGGCGTCCGTACCGTCGAGGAGGTGCTGCGCCGCGGCAACGCGGGCCAGAGCCGGGTCCCCGGCAAGCACGGCACCGCGCCCGCCCGCTACGAGACGGTGTCCGTGCTCATCAGCGACCAGCCCGGGGAACTCGCCCGGATCTTCGCCGACGCGGGCCGCGCCGGGGTCAACGTCGAGGACGTGCGCATCGAGCACGCCACCGGACAGCAGGCGGGCCGCGTCCAGCTCTCGGTGGACCCGGCCGCCGCAGCCGGGCTCGGCGCGGCGCTGCGGGAACGCGGCTGGTCCCTGCGCCAGTGAGCGCACGGCGAGCCGGGCCGGGCGCACGCTGAGCCCGACCGGGCCCACGTGGCGGTCCCGGAGGCCCCGGGGACGGCGGCCGTCCCCGCGCGCACCGGCTCGGTGACGGCCCCGGGACCGGGCCCCCCGGGTTGCCAGTAACCTAGGGCAATGGCCCGTTCGGCGTAGCGCCCTGCCCGCGGCCGTCCACCCGCCCGGCCCGCGCCGCCGGCCGCCCGGCGGGTGGTGCCTCAGATCCGTACCGCCCAGCACATCCGCACCAGGAAGGTGTCCGCCACCGTGGAATCCGTGATCGTCGCCATCGACGGCCCCTCCGGGACGGGGAAGTCCAGCACGTCCAAGGCGGTGGCCGCCAAGCTCGGTCTGCGCTACCTGGACACCGGTGCCCAGTACCGCGCGATCACATGGTGGATGGTGCACAACGGCGTGGACGTCACCGACCCGCTCGCCGTCGCCTCCGCCGCGGGCAAGCCGGAGATCGTCTCCGGCACCGACCCGTCCGCCCCGACCATCACGGTCGACGGCGTCGACGTGGCCGCGCCGATCCGCACCCAGGAGGTCACCTCCAAGGTCAGCGCGGTCAGCGCGGTGCCCGAGGTGCGCTCGGTGATCACCGGGTTGCAGCGCTCCATCGCCCGGGAGGCGGACGGCGGCATCGTCGTCGAGGGCCGCGACATCGGCACGACCGTACTGCCCGACGCCGACCTCAAGATCTTCCTCACCGCCTCCCCGGAGGCGCGCGCCGCCCGGCGCAGCGGAGAGCTGAAGGGCAAGGAGGCCGCCGACCTGGCCGCCACCCGCGAGGCGCTCATCAAGAGGGACGCCGCCGACTCGGGCCGCAAGACCTCCCCGCTCGCCAAGGCGCGGGACGCCGTCGAGGTCGACACCACCGACCTGAGCCTCCAGCAGGTCATCGAATGCGTCGTGACCCTGGTCGAGGAGAAGCGGACCGGCCGGTGACCGAAGCCCCCTCGCCCTCCGAGAAGGGCGCCGCCCTGGGCCGGGGCATCGGCATCGGCCTCATGAACACGCTGTGGAAACCGCGCGTGCTGGGCGCCTGGCGGGTGCCCGCGAGCGGTCCCGTGATCCTCGCCGTCAACCACTCGCACATGATCGACGGCCCGATGCTCATGGGCACGGCGCCCCGGCCCGTGCACTTCCTGATCAAGAAAGAGGCGTTCGTCGGCCCGCTCGATCCCTTCCTGCGCGGCATCGGGCAGCTGAAGGTGGACCGTTCCGGCACCGACCGGGCCGCGATCACCGGCGCCCTCGACGTCCTGCGGGCCGGTGGCGTCCTCGGCATATTCCCCGAGGGCACCCGGGGCAGCGGCGACTTCGCCGCCCTGCGCGCCGGCCTCGCCTACTTCGCGCTGCGCGGCGAGGCGCCGATCGTGCCGGTGGCCGTACTGGGCTCCAACGACCGGGCCGGACGCCTGGTCAGGCAGCTTCCCGCGCTGCGCGGCAGGGTCGACCTCGTCTTCGGGGAGCCCTTCCGCGCCGGCGAGGGACGCCGCACCCGCAAGGCGCTCGACGAGGCCACCGTCCGTATCCAGGAGCGCCTCACCGCCCACCTGGACCACGCGAAGCGCCTCACCGGGCGCTGAGCGACACTTGAGTAGCGGCCCCGGACAGGGGTCCGCCGATGACTGATGACAGAGGTACGCACTTCATGAACGACCACTTCCCGTCCGAGGGCGACGCCGAGCCGTCCGCGCACGAGCACGGCGCGCTCGGGGACGCCGAATACGAGCGGTTCATGGAGCTGGCGGCCGAGGAGGGCTTCGAGGCCGAGGACGTCGACGACGCCCTCGGCGAGGCCGGCCAGGGCCCGCTGCCGCGCCTCGCCGTCGTCGGCCGCCCCAACGTCGGCAAGTCGACTCTCGTGAACCGCATCATCGGCCGCCGCGAGGCCGTCGTCGAGGACAAGCCGGGTGTCACCCGGGACCGCGTGACCTATGAGGCCGAATGGGCCGGCCGCCGCTTCAAGGTCGTCGACACCGGCGGCTGGGAGCAGGACGTCCTCGGCATCGACGCCTCCGTCGCCGCCCAGGCCGAGTACGCGATCGAGGCGAGCGACGCCGTCGTCTTCGTCGTGGACTCGACGGTCGGCGCGACCGACACCGACGAGGCCGTCGTCCGGCTGCTGCGCAAGTCGGGCAAGCCCGTCGTGCTGTGCGCCAACAAGGTCGACGGCCTCTCCGGAGAGGCCGACGCGGCCGCGCTGTGGTCGCTGGGCCTCGGCGAGCCGCACCCCGTCTCGGCCCTGCACGGGCGCGGTACGGGCGACATGCTCGACGCCGTCCTCGAAGCGCTGCCCGAGGCGCCCCGGGAGACCTTCGGCGGCACCGGCCTCGGCGGCCCGCGCCGCGTCGCCCTCATCGGGCGCCCCAACGTCGGCAAGTCCTCGCTGCTCAACAAGGTCGCGAACGAGGAGCGGGTGGTCGTCAACGAACTGGCCGGCACCACCCGCGACCCGGTGGACGAGCTGATCGAGCTGGGCGGGGTGACCTGGAAGTTCGTGGACACCGCGGGCATCCGCAAGCGCGTCCACCTCCAGCAGGGCGCCGACTACTACGCCTCGCTGCGCACCGCCGCCGCCGTCGAGAAGGCCGAGGTCGCCGTCGTCCTCATCGACGCGAGCGACACCATCTCCGTCCAGGACCAGCGCATCCTCACCATGGCGGTCGACGCGGGGCGCGCCCTCGTCCTCGCCTACAACAAGTGGGACACCCTGGACGAGGAGCGCCGCTACTACCTGGAGCAGGAGATCGAGCGCGAACTCGCGCAGGTCGCCTGGGCGCCCCGGGTCAACATCTCGGCCCGCACCGGCCGCCACATGGAGAAGCTGGTCCCGGCGCTGGAGACGGCGCTCGCGGGCTGGGAGACCCGGGTACCCACCGGCAGGCTCAACGCCTTCCTCGGCGAACTGGTCTCCGCGCACCCGCACCCCGTGCGCGGCGGTAAGCAGCCCCGTATCCTCTTCGGCACCCAGGCCGGCACCAGGCCGCCGCGCTTCGTGCTGTTCGCCTCCGGGTTCATCGAGGCGGGCTACCGGCGGTTCATCGAGCGCCGGCTGCGCGAGGAGTTCGGCTTCGAGGGCACCCCGATCCAGATCTCCGTCCGGGTCCGCGAGAAGCGCGGCCGCAAGAAGTAGCCACCAGCGCAGTTGCGCGGGGCGCGGGCCGGCGACGGCTCGCGCCCCGCGGCGTGCCCGGAGAGCCGTCCCGCCGGGCGGCGCTCACTGGCCGCCGCGCGGTGCCGGGGGCAGCGCGGCGCGCGGGCCGGACCGGCGCGGCCAGCCGGGCTGCGGCGCGGGCTGCTGGCCCCAGCCGTAGCCGGTGTGCGGGCCGGGCGCGGCCGGCGAGCCGTGGCCGGACTCCGTGTCGGAGGGGCCCCGGTGCGCGCCGGAGGCCGCGCGCGGTGCGGCGCCCGGCGCGCCGGGCCCGTACCGGCCGGCCGCGTGCGACGAACGGCTCAGCCCCTGGCCCTGTGAGCCGAACAGCGGAAGGCCCAGTTCGTCCTCGCCGCCCCGGTCCCCGGGGACGGTGCGGAACAGCTTGCGGTACTCCGCGTAGAGCGCGTCGTAGATCGGCGTCGGCGAGGGACCGGGCGGCGTCTGCGCGGGGCGCATCGCGGGAATGGGGCGTCGGGGCGGCTCATAGAGGTGCACGTACCTGCCAACGACCCCGCACCCGGACGGATGCGGTCGAACACGGCATGTGCCCCGCGCGTGGCGCCCTCCCGCGGCGCACGGCCCACCCCCGTGCGCGTATGCGGGAGCCGTGGGGCGGTCGCGCGCATGCCGTGGGGCGGTCCGCACGCGTGCGAGTTGCGGGCGACTGAGCCGTCCACGCGTCCACGCGTCCACGCGTCCACGAGGCCGGGGGCCACGGGCCTCCGCATCCGGCTCCCGGCATCCGGCTCCCGCCTCCCGGTGAACCTCTGCCCCCGTCCAGGCACGCCGAGGCCCGGCGGGTGCGGAGCCGCTCTCCGCACCCGCCGGGCCGTTCTGCGCCGCGGGCGGACGTCGTGGCACGCGCCGGGCCGCGTCGTGCTCCCGGCCGCAGGGCCGCGAGGTGGCCGGACCCGGCCGGGAAAGGACCCGGATGCGGGCCAGAGCCGCCTCGGACCGCCTCAGAACCGGCTCAGGTCCCTGCGAGCGGCATCGCGGCGGCCACCAGGAGCCCCGCCGCGGCCGCCCGGTCCAGCGCGTCCCGCAGCAGGTCCTCACGGGGCTGACGGCCCACCGTGCCGGCCGGGACGGCGTACACCACCACCGTCTGGCGCTTGTTCGCCGCGGTACGCCAGCCCTCCGTGACCTGGAGCGGCTGGTGTGCCTGCCACCACGCGACCGGGGGGCCGCCGGCCTGGCCCGGCTGGAGCACCGCGTGCAGCTGGCCCACCGCGAGCAGGACCGACCAGCCGTGCAGGACGTCGGGGACGACGGCGACATCGGGGACCGGGGCGAAGCCCTGCTCGCGCAGCAGCGGAAGGAAGGCGTCGTCCGGGCCCGTCGTGCCCGGCCGGGCGATCGGCCCGGTGGGCTCGACGACCAGGGCCGGGTGCAGCTCCCCGTCGATCAGGACCAGACCGCTCGTCACGCCCAGGACCGCCTGCTCGGGCGCGGCGTCCAGGCCCTCCCCGCCGGTGATCGAGGCGACGGCCCCCTGGAGCTGGTCCTCGGAGACCCGGACGACCTGGGAGGGCAGGCAGCCGGAGTGGGCGAAGGCGAGCACGGCCGTCTCCTCGCCGACGAACAGGACGGTGCTGGTCCGCTCGCGCTCCGCGTCGCCGGGGGTACGGCAGGACGTGCAGTCGTAGGCGCCGGGGGCGCTCTCTCCGGCGAGCAGCCGGTCGGCTTCTTCGTCACCGATCTCGGCGCGTACGTCGTCGGCGACGTCCAGAATGCGCGGCACGGGGGCTCCTCGGTTTCGTGTGTCCGCGTGGCCGGCGGGTCCGGCGCACGCACCGGGCGGTCCCCGGCTCATGCACCGTCAACGGGCGACCGGTGCGCGGGTCACGCCGCACCCGGTGCGGAATGGACCTCTCCGGCGCGCGGGTCCCGGTCGGACCCGAGCGGGTCGCCCGCAGCCGTCCGCCGGGACGAACCAGCCGGTGAACGGCGGGTTCCCGGACGTGAACGCAGTGTGTGCCGGGCGTGCACGGTGCCTCCGCCCGTGGTGCGAATCCGTCAAATGCTGTCAAAACAACCGTCACGGACTGGCTGGAAACCGTCGAACGGGTTCGTTCGGGAGTGCGTCCGGAGTGGGTCGTGGGGCACTCGCTCCCAAGTTGTTGTCTTCCGTGCGTGACCTGCGGCGATCCCGGACGGTTCCCGTTTGCGGGCCGCCGGTCGCACGGCGGCCCGGGAACACGACCGGGAAGTCGCCCAACCTTGCGCCCGGCGGAGCCGTCTCACTCAGCAGAAGACGGACCACCAGGGGCAACCATCACGAAGAGCGGGATACGGGGACGAATGCAGATCTCTTTTCTGATCCACAACGGCTACGGAATCGGAGGAACGATCCGTACGACGTACAACCTCGCCGCGCAGCTCGCCGAGCACCACGACGTCGAGGTCGTCTCCGTCTTCCGCCACCGGGAGGTGCCGGCGCTCCCGCCCGACCCCCGGGTGCGCGTGCGCCACCTCGTGGACCTGCGCAAGGACAGTCCGACCTCCGACCGGTCCCACCCCCTGCTGAAGGCGCCGGCCACCGTCTTCCCGGCCGCCGAGGGGCGCCACCACCAGTACAGCGCCCTGACCGACGAGCGGATCGCCGCCTTCCTCGGCTCCGTCGACTCGGACGTCGTGGTCGGGACCCGCCCCGGGCTCAACGTCCACCTCGCCCGCCAGACCAGGCCGGGCCCGGTCAGAGTCGGCCAGGAACACCTGACGCTGGACACGCACAGCCCGGAACTGCGGCAGGCGCTCCAGCGCGCCTATCCGCGGCTCGACGCCTTCACCACGACCACCGAGGCCGACGCGCGGGTCTACCGTTCCACGATGCGGATGCCGGGCGTGCCCGTCCAGGCCGTGCCCAACCCGGTCCCCGCGCCGAGCGTCGACCCGGTGGACGGCCACGGCAAGTGGGTGGTGGCCGCCGGAAGGCTGGCCCCGGTCAAGCGCTACGACCTCCTCGTACGGGCTTTCGCGCGGGTGCGCGAGGAGCGGCCCGACTGGCGGCTGCGGATCTACGGAGGGGGCGGCCAGCGCGACCGGCTACGCGGCCTCATCGACGAACTCGGCCTTTACAACCACGTGTTCCTCATGGGCCCCGCGCACCCCATCGAGTCGGAGTGGATCAAGGGCTCGGTCGCCGCGGTGACCTCCTCCATGGAGTCCTTCGGCATGACCATCGTCGAGGCGATGCGCTGCGGGCTCCCGGTGGTCTCCACCGACTGCCCGCTGGGCCCCGGCGAGATCATCGAGGACGGCGTGGACGGCCGGCTCGTCCCCGTCGGGGACACCGAGGCGGTCGCCGGGGGCCTGCTCCAGCTCATCAACGACGACGACCTGCGTGGCCGGATGTCCCGGGCCGCGCTCGAGTCCTCGCAGCGCTTCGACCCCGCGCGCATCGCCGAACACTACGAAACGCTGTTCACCAACCGCCTGTCCGCCCGCGGCAAGGGGCCCGGCGGGCGGCTGCGCGCCGCCCTGCACCGGGGCCGGGGCAGCCTCGTCGGCGGCGCGCTCGGCGCTCGTGAGACCGGGCGTCAGGCACTGCTCAGAAAGGGACGCACCGCATGAAGACCGTGGCCACGCCGCCCGCACCGCGCCGCCCCGGCCCCGAAGTACCTCTGCCCGCCCCCGGGCGCCGGTCCGCACCTGAGGCCGACTGCCTCGCGGACTTCGCCGGGGGCCTCACCTTCGACCTCGCCGACCGGGGCAGGCTCCTCGGCGCCCACCTGCTGCTGCGCCGCAGGTCGAGCGAGGAGGAGGTACGACTGCCGCTCACCCCCGCGGGAGAGGGCCGGCTCCGGGCCGCGCTGCCCAGCAGCATGGACCTCGCCGAGGGCCGCTGGGACGTGTTCGCCGAACCCGCCGGCGGCCGTCCGGTGCGCCTGCTGCCCGGCCTCAACGACCTGCGCGCCCTCGTCGACCGCGACCCCGAGGGCGCCTCCCGGGTCGCCGTACGGATTCCGTACCCCACGAAGTTCGGCAACCTCTCCGTCCGCAGCTGGCAGCGCGCCCCGCACGCCGAGGCCGGGGAGATCCGGGTGGACCCCGACCGCAGCACCGTCCACGGCAGGCTCTACGGCACCGAACTCGGCCCCGGCGCCTGTGTCGAGGCCCGCTTCGGGGACGGCGAGGACCCGGCGCGGGTGCGGCGCTTCGAGGCGGCAGGCGAGGGGCACGCGTTCGCGGCCGGCCTGCCGCACCGGGACTTCGTCTCCCTGGGTACGGGGGACTGGTCGCTGTGGCTGCGGCCGGCCGGCGTCTCCGGCCCCGAGGTGCGGATCTCGCGGCTGCTGGACGATCTGCACGACCGGCACGCCATCTGCACGTACCCGCCCGCGGAGAGCGGTGGGCTGTGTGCGGGTCCGGCCTACACGGAGGACAACGACCTCGTGCTGCGCGTCCGTGAGGCCGCCGGAGCGTGACCCGGCGGGGACGGCGGGCCCGCCCGCGGTAGTCCGGCGCGGGCGGGCCCGCCCTCGGCCAGGGCGCGCGCCCTGGCCGTCCCCGTGCTCGGCCGGGCCCTCCCGTACGCGCCGCGGGTGCCGCTGGTGGGCCGCGGGCACATCTGCCCGGGTGGCGCCCCGGCCCGTACGCGGACGCCCGTACGGGGAGCCCCGGCCCGTACGCGGACGCCCGTACGGGAGGCCCGGCCCGTATGGACGCCCGTACCGGGACGAGCCCCCGCGTCTCGCGGACCGGGGCTGTCCGCGAGGGGTGGCAGACTCCCCGCCATGCTGGACACCTCCGCACGTCTCCTGCGTCTGCTCTCCCTGCTCCAGGCCCACCAGGAGTGGGCCGGTCCCGAACTCGCCGGACGCCTCGGGGTCACCGCCCGGACCGTCCGTCGTGACGTCGACCGCCTGCGCGCCCTCGGGTACCCGGTCCACGCGAGTCCGGGGACGGGCGGGGGCTACCGGCTCGGGGCCGGCGCCCGGCTGCCCCCGCTGCTGCTGGACGACGAGGAGGCGGTGGCCGTCGCGGTCGGTCTGCGCACCGCCGCGGGCCAGGCCGTCGAGGGCATCGCCGACGCCTCGGTCCGCGCGCTGGCCAAGCTGGAGCAGGTGTTGCCGGAGCGGCTGCGCGACCGGGTCGGCACCCTCAACGCCTACACCGTGCCGCTGGCGCGCGGGGCGGGGGCCGGCGCCGTCGACCCGGGGCTGCTGAGCGAACTGGCCCGCCTGTGCCGGGACGGGGAGCTGCTGCGCTTCACCTACCAGGACCACCATCAGGTCGCCTCACGCCGTACGGCGGAGCCGCACCGGCTCGTGTGCTCGGACCGGCGCTGGTACCTCGTCGCCTGGGACACCGACCGGGCGGACTGGCGCACCTTCCGGGTGGACCGGCTCGTGCCGAAGCCGCCGCACGGCCCCCGGCGTCCCCCGCGCACCCCGCCGGCCGAGGACCTCGCGGCCTACGTGGGGCGTGGGATCAGCAGCCGTTCCCATGCCGAGCGGGCGGTGCTGCGGCTCCTGGTGCCCCGGCAGGAGGCGGCCGCGGCGCTCTGGCCGGGCGCGGGCGAAGTCGAGGCGGAGACCCCCACGACCTGTCTGCTGCGGACGGGGGCGTCCGGCCTGGACGCCCTGGTCGTCCACGTGGTGCTCCTCGGCTTCGCCTTCGAGGTGCTGGAGCCGGCCGGGCTCACCGACCGGATACGCCTCGCCCGCGACCGGCTCGACGCGGCTCTGGAGCGGGGGAACCGGGAGGACGGGGCGCACGAGGAAGGACGGGTTCCGGTATCGCCCCCGGCGCTCCCCGCCCTCCCGGACAAAAGCGAGTGACGTTCCCCGGGCCCGGCCGGGTGGCGGTGAATTGGACGGGCACCGCCTTTTCCGGTCCGTCCCCCGTCCGGCCCCCGAGCGCACGCTATTTGCCGTGACCGGCCCGCGCGCTTTCCCGTCGGGCGCCGAACGGAAAGCGCGATCATTCACGCGTCCGATGTAATAAAGAGATAAATGAATGGAGCGGCCAAACGTGTGACGAACTTCCCCGGAGACGCGTGGCACAGTCCTGTGACACAAGTGTGACCGGGTCGGCATCGGTCACACCGGGTACCGGGCCGGACCGGCTGGTAGCGCTTTCCCTTGGGCCCTTGGTCTTTCGGCCCCTTGGCCCCTTGGCCCCTTGGCCCCTTGGTGCCTTGGCGTCTCGGCGTCCCGGCGTCCCGGCGTCTCGGTGTCCCGGGCCGCGGTTCGCCCCCCGGCCCGCTCCGCCCCGAGGGCTCCTGACCGTCCTCGGGGCGGCCCCGTGCGCTTCCGTACGGGGCCCGGCGGCCCTACGGTGGCCGCATGGCGTGCCGGCCCCCCCCCCCCCCCCCCCCC